>JAKALV010000099.1 GCA_021824055.1 Acidobacteriota bacterium | reverse complement strand
CCATGGCCCGAAGTGTAACGCGCTTCGTCAGCCCCGCCGCGCCGCCTCGATCGCCGCGATGTCGATCTTCCCCATCGTCATCATCGCCGCGAACGTGCGCTGAGCCTCGGCGCCGCCGGCCGCGAGCCCGTCGGTGAGCGCCCGCGGCGTGATCTGCCACGAGAGACCCCAGCGGTCCTTGCACCAGCCGCACGCGCTTTCCTGGCCGCCATTGCCGACGATCGCGTTCCAGTAGCGGTCCGTCTCTGCCTGAGTGTCGGTCGCGATCTGAAACGAGAACGCCTCGTTGTGTCTAAACTCCGGGCCGCCGTTGAGGCCGAGACACGGAATTCCGACAACCGTGAACTCCACCGTCAGCACATCGCCCTTCTTGCCGCCAGGGTAGTCGCCGGGCGCTTTGTGCACGGCAGTCACCTTGCTGTCCGGAAACGTCGCGGCGTAGAAACTCGCCGCCTCATGCGCGTCCTTGTCGAACCAGAGACAGATCGTGTTCTTGGGTGTCATGTGTCAGCGAATCCGTTTCAATTCCACTTCCGACAGGATGAATCCGAACCCGGGCCATCCGTCGGCCGCGCGGACGGCGAGTTCGAACGACATCCGCGCCTGTGCCTTCTCGCCGCGGACCAGGTGCCAGTTGCCGAGACCGTACGCAAGCGTCGCGATCTGCACATCGTCGGTATCCGCAGGTGTGATGACCGCGTGCGGACCGATTTCGCCGCGATAGAGCTGAAGACGACGGGTGTAGGCGTTGGTGACGGGCCCCAATCGGGACTCGGGATGGCGAGCGAGCATGGCGTTCGCTTCCGCTCCGCGACCGGCGCGGCTGAGTGACATCCAGAGCCAGTCGGTGGAACCGGCGAGTTCGCCCGCATCCGGCGCGAGGGGCTGCGCGTGCGTGAATGATGCGGCGGCCGCCAGAAAATCTCCGCGCACGTACTGGACGATCCCGAGGTGATACCAGATGCCGTAGATCGAGCTGTCGATCTCGCTGCCGCGCGTGAGATCGGCGTAGGCCTTATCGAATTCGCGGACGGACAGATAGCGATGTCCGCGCCACCGCAAGAGCAGCGCATTGTTCGGCTCGATCTCGAGCCCCCGCGTGAACGTGGCGATCGCTTCACGGAACTGCCGCGCGCCGGATTGCGCCACGCCGAGGTCGATGATGCGGGCCACGCTCCGCGGCTCGGCCGCGAGCGCCTGCTTCGCCTGCGTGATCGCGTCGGTATCGGGCAGCGACCGATATTCGACACCCGACGGCGACCGGTACTGAACCGGCTGGACAGGCTGGATGGGGGTCTGGACGGCGCCAAGCGAAGACCCAAGCGTGATTGCCGTGCCGAGCACTAACGTCAGGAAGGTTCGCGTCATGGTGACGCGATTCTAACGCGGCCCCGCGTCGCTCGATCTCGATCCGGAAATATTCTGCCTGCACCGAATGAGCGGTGCGCTAGGCTCTCAATTTCGGTGTGCGCGCCTCAGACGCCGCAACGCACAGCACGGAGAACAACCGCCATGAAGATGTACGCGTTTGTCGTGGTCCATCGACAACGACGAGAACGGCAAGATCACACCCTTCGCGCGCGTGACGCTGACGCGACGGCGAGGCTACATCATTCATGCTAATCTGTAATCACTGAGGGCAGGCGATGGTACGCACACAGATTCAGTTGACGAAAGCACAGGCCGCGGGGCTGAAGGAACTGGCTGTCGCCGAAGGCCGCTCGATGGCGGACCTGGTCCGCACGAGCGTTGACACCCTGTTGAAGAACGCCGACCATGTGAGCCGCAGCGAACTGCGCAAACGCGCGCTGGCCGTGATCGGCCGTCATCGCGGCGGTCCGCGTGATCTGGCGGTGCGCCACGATCAGCACCTCGAGAAAGCCGCGCGCCGGTGAGCGTCTTCGTGGACACGTCGGCATTGCTCGCCGTGCTTCACGGCTCTGATGCGCATCACGCGCGCGCAGCGCGCATCTGGACAACACTCCTCGAACGCGACACCGACTTCGTCTCCACCAATTACGTGCTGGTCGAGACGAGTGCCCTTCTGCAAAGCCGGTTTGGCCTCGACGCCGTGCGTGATCTGGTGGACACGATCACGCCGCTCTTGCGCGTGGCGTTCGTCACCGAAGATGTCCATGCTGCGGCCCTTGCCGCCCTCTTCGCCGCCCGTCGCCGGCAGCTGAGCCTGGTCGACTGTGTCAGCTTCGCGACGATGCGCCGGTTGTCAGTGACACGAGCGTTCGCGTTTGATCCGCATTTTGCCCAACAGGGCTTTGAACTGGTCCAGCACTAGTCAGGGGTTCACTGATCTACTTCTTCGCCGCCTTCAGCAGCGCCGTGAGCTGCATGTCCGCGATCGCGAACGTGTTCTCGTCGTACACGTGCGTCTTGAAATACGTCTGCTGATCCGCGCCGATGAAGAACGTCGTCGGATACCCCGTGACGCCGTAGACGTCGGCGCTCCACTTCTCGGTGCTCTTGAGCGGCGTGAAGCTGAGGCCGAGGCTCTTCCAGAGCGGCATGACCTGCGGATCCTGCGCTTCGAGGCCGTTGATGCCGAGATACACGAGCCCGTCGGCCTTGTGTTTCGCATAGAGCCGTTCGAGCAGCGGGAACGACCCGCGGCACGGACCGCAGTTCGGGAACCAGAAATCGAGAAGGACGACGCGGCCCTTGAAGTCAGCGAGCGACACCTGTTTGCCGTCGATGAACGACTCGAGCGAGAACGGCGTCGCCGGTTTCGCGGCCGCGGCGCGGAGCGCCCACACCTCTTTGTCCACCGTGGCGGCGTCCTTGCCGAGACGACGGCCGTAGGCGTAGAGCGCGGGCTCGAGCTTGGGACCGGGCAGCGGGGCATAGGCCTTGAGCAGGTCGCCGTACGCGGCGTCGAGTTGCCCGGCGCGATCCTCGGCGCGCGCGGAGGCGATGAGCAGCCGCTGCCTGCTGACATACGTCGGCACCTTCACCGTCTTGAGCAGCGCGAGCGCGCCGGCGCCGTCCGTCTCCGCTTTCTTCTCCGCATCAGCCAGCGTGTCGCTGTAGACCACCTTGGCCTGCCATGCCTTGTCCTTCGGGAGCGCCGCGGCCATCGTGTGCGCCAGCGCCGCGGCCTTCGCCGGTGCCATGTCGTCGTACAGCGAGAACAGCCACATCGCGCCATCGGTGGTGGACGCGAACCGCTGCGGCGGGTACTCGGCGATGAGGCGTTCGAACGCGGCGATGCGCTCGGGCACCGGCAACGACTCCGCCCACATCTCCAGCGCCTGCGCGGCCGTGTCGGTGTTGGGAAGATGCGCGATGAGCTCGTCGGTCAGCGCTTTGTACTTCGCCGGCACTTCGCGCTCCGAGCGCGCGAGACGCAGCCAGAGCTCCGGCGATTCGCCGTCGATCGCCATCACGTGCCGCCAGCTGTCGGCCGCGACGTCGAAGTCGCCGCGCACGCCGGCCACCGTCGCGAGACAGCGATAGCCCGGCGTGAACGCCGGATCCATCTCCACCGTTTCCCGGCAGAGCTTGCCCTGCAGGTCGATGTTCGATTCGTTGTAGTGCTGCGCCTGCGCCCACTTGTAGATCGGCACCGCCGGATGCGAGGCGATCAGGTCGGCGTATTCCTTGATGACCGCCGCGTCCATGGCCGACGTCCGCTCATGGAGCGCCTTGCGCTCCTCCGCGGTCATCTTGCCGAGCTTGCTGATGTCGCCGAGCGCCTGCCGCTGGCGCGCCCAGCTGTAGGCGTCATGCGCGTCGGCGAAATTCGGATCGATCGTCCACGCGCGCTTGTAGGCGAGCGCGGCCTGCTCCCAGTCGTTCGACCGCTCGAGCGTCTTGCCCTTGTCGAACTCCGCCCTGGCGGCCGGCGTGCCCGCGAAACGATCGGGGCCCGCGTGAATCCGGATGCCGGCGACCGTGAGCGTCAGGAACAGGATCAGGACTCTGCGCATAGGGCGATTGTAGGCCCGGACAAGGCCAAAAGCTTTTCACCGTGAAGGGCATCAAGAGACGTGAAGGAACGGCTTGTTGCACGCTGACGGGCCTGGCGGCTGCTTCGCGGCCGGCGAGGTGCGGGAGAGAGAGCGAGAACGAGAGCGCCGTCGATCATGGGGCTCTCTCGTTCTCGCTCTCTCTCCCGCGCCTCGCTAGCCCGGCGTAGCCGGGCCACCAAACCCGGCAGGCTGACCATGTCCTTCTCCGCGAACTCCGCGCCTCCGCGTGCCGAAAGATCTTGATCTTCAGCGCATCCGCTGCAGTTCCATCTCCGACAGGATGAAGCCGAAGCCGGGCCATCCGCCGCTCGTGTTCACGGAGCGCTCAAACCACGTCCGCGCCTGCGCCTTGTCGCCGCGAACGAGATACCAATTGCCGACGCCGAACGCGAGCGTCGCTACCTGCACGTCGTCCGTATCCGCGCCCGTGATCACGGCATCGGGACCGATCTCACCGCGATAGAGCTTCAGACGCCACGAGAGGCCCCAGCGGTCCTTGCACCAGCCGCACGCGCTTTCGCTGCCGCCATTGCCGACGATCGCATTCCGGTAACGGTCCGTCTCTGCCTGCGTGTCGGTCGCGATCTGAAACGAAAACGCCTCGTTGTGTTTGAACTCCGGGCCGCCCTTGAGGCCGAGACACGGGAGGCCCACCACCGTGAGTTCACCGTCAGCACATCGCCCTTCTTGCCGCCAGGGTAGTCGCCGGGCGCCGCGTGCACCGCCGTCACCGCGCTGTCGGGAAACGTGGCGGCATAGAAACGTGCCGCCTCGGGTGCCTATTTTTCCGCAAACGCTTCCGCGATCGCCAGGGCAATCGACCGCATGTCCACGAAGGCGATATTCGACGACACCGCCACGACAAGCCCGCGCTCGGGAAAGGTGAGGAACGATGTGGAGGCGCCCTCCATGGTGCGGCTCGCATGGTAGACCAGCGGCGTGGGGGCGCCCGCCAGCTCCACGGTGTCGAGCATCCAGCCGAGCCCGTAGTTGGTGTCCTGGCCGGACGCCAGCTGCTGCCGCGACTGCAGCAGGCGCACGGTGTCGGGCGGCAGCAACGTGCCGCCGTGCATCGCCAGGCCGAACCGCACGAGATCGGACGGCGTCGAGAGAAACGCGCCGGCGCCCGCGAAACACGAGTAGTCGACGCCCGTGGTCACCTCGCGCCCGAAATTGTTGACGTAGTACGAGGTCGCCCGATCCTCCATGGGCTCGTTCGCCCGGTCGGCGGTCGTGTCGAGCATGCCCAGCGGCGTGAACACCTGGTCGTGCATGAACGTGAAGAACGGCTCGCCCGCCGCGGCTTCGACGGCCGCGCTCACCAGCACCCAGCCATAGGTCGAATACTGATACTTCGTCTCCGGCTCGAACAGCAGCGGGTCATTCGCGAAGCTGTGCACGCCTTCGGACGCGCGCTCGCAGTGCTCCGAGGGCTTGTCGCCCCATTCGGTATCGCGGTAGTGCCGGATGCCCGCCACGTGTCCCATCAACTGCCGCAGCGTGACGGGCCACGGCTTCTTCGGGAATGCGGGCACGTACTCCTGAATGTCGTCATCGAGGCGCAGCCGGTCCCGCTCCCGCAACAGGCCGACCGCCGCCGAGGTGAGCGCGATGGACGCGTGCCCGATTCTGAAGCGCGTCGCCGGCGAGACCGGCGCGCGGGTCGCGAGATCCGCCCACCCGAACCCCTCGGCCCACGCGATGCCGCCACCGGCGCCGACCGCCACGGAGATGCCCGGCAGGTTCTGCGCGACGACACCGGCGCGCACGATCTGCCGCCCGCGCGCCGCCGCGCCGGCCCACTTCGGCGATGGCGCCGAATACGCCACCGAGCCGATGTCGCGCGCGTCCGGATGCAGGGGCGTGGCCGTCGCGTTCAGGTACACCACGACGCTGACAATGGCCGCGACGGGCAGACCGACGGCGACGACGATCACGGCGATCCACGATTCCATCCGGCGCTTCGCCACGGTGTGTTCAATGCACTTTACCGTGCAAAGCTCGTGGGGTCAACCGCGCGCTTACTTCAAACCCAGCTTCACCAGCAGTTCGCCGAGCGCTTCGCCGCCGTCGTCGTAGCACTCGGCGAGGCGCGACGCGTCATCGTAGCCACCCATCTTGATCCCGACGAGCTTCTTCCGGGCGGGACGGATCTTCCCGATGCTGATGGTGGCCATCGCCACATCCGGCTTCGCGGTATCGACCAGCCGCACTTCGAGCGTGGCCGACTGCTGGGTGTTGAACCCGATGGTCGCGCCCGGTTCCACGTTGACCGTGCGCACGAGCAACGTGTACTTCGCGGTGGCCACGCCACGCGCGGCCTTCGCCCCGGCCTTTTCCAGTTCCTTGTTGAGTTGTTCGAGGAAGCGCGGCGCGTAGAGATCCGCGCGGCTCGACACCCACGTCGCCCTGAACGCGTCGCCCGACCCGGCCTTCTTGCCGTTGCGTGCGGCCACTTCGTCGTTCAGCCACTGGACCTCGGGCGTGTCCTTGCCGCCCACCGTCATGCCGGCGTAGTCGAATTCCACGTTGATCGACGTCTGCCCCTTGAGAACGGCCAGATCTCCCGACACGAGCCTGGCCTTGGCGGCCATCAGCGCCACCGGCAGTACGATTACCGTTGCCGCCACCACGCAGATCATCTTCGTCCCATTCGTCATCGAGTTGCCTCCGGCGGTGGAGTCTATCCTGTGTCCAACGCCGGCGAGTTCTGATTCAATCAGGTGACCGTCATGCGTCAGAAGCGACCCCTCAGAGAGCCGGTTCGGGACGCCCCCGGTCCGCCGCGCAAGAACTACATCACGCCCGCCGGACTGCAGCGGCTCAAGGACGAGCATCGCTTTCTGCTGAACCGGGAGCGGCCGGCGGTGACGAAGGTGGTGTCGTGGGCGGCCGGCAACGGCGATCGCAGCGAGAACGCGGACTATCTGTATGCCAAGCGGCGGCTGCGCCAGATCGATTCGCGGATCCGCTTTCTGTCCAAGCGGATCGACGCGGCCGAGGCGGTCGACCCGGAAGCGCCCAGACCCGGATCGGCCGCGACGCGCGTGTTCTTCGGCGCGACCGTGCGCTACGAGGACGCCGCGGGCGGGGAGCACGTCGTCCACATCGTGGGCATCGACGAAGTGGACATCCATCGCCGCTACATCAGCTGGATGTCGCCGCTCGCGCGGGCGCTGATGACGCATGGCCCTGGCGACGAGGTGCTGCTGATCGCGCCGAAGAAGACCGAGCGCCTCGAGATACTCGCGGTCGCCTACGAGCGCATTCCGATGGAGCCGTTTCGCGAGCCGCCCGGCGCCGAGGCCGCGCCGAAGGCGCGCTGAGACGCGAAGGGCATTGGCCCGCGTGGCGCCGTGACCGCGCGTGCCATAATGACGGCGTGAAGACTGTGGGTCAACGAGCCCTCGCGGGCGGCGGGATTGCCGAGCAGAGCGCCTATGTGCACACCGCGGCGGCCCTTCGCGGCACCGGCGCCCTGGTGCCGCGGGGCGTGTACCGCTTTCACACTTTTGACGAGGCCGAATCGTGGCTGAACACGACGATCCGTCGTACGCACGCGCACCTGAGCCGGCCGATCTCGCCCGCATCTGCCGGGCGCTGAACGGCGCCGGAGCCCGGTACGTGCTCATCGGCGGTTTCGCCGTGGTCGCGCATGGCGCGTGTTCGCGACGCCGGCCGAACGCGCACACCTTGTCGAGAGCATCAGGTCACGTGCACGTGCACATCGGACAAAGGACCCGCCGGACGGGCGGACAGCAAGTGACCTTGGACGTTGAACCCTGAACGTTGGACTTGCGGCGACGGCAATGTGAAATGCGCTCGTGCCCGCCGGATTGACACCGCGCCGGGTTCGATGTATTTTGCAATGCAAAGTATATGTCGTGGCAAACTTCAGAGGCGGCCCCGTGAAGATCCTCCGCGCGGAGCATCTGGGCATGTGCTTCGGCGTCCGGGACGCGATCGCGCTGGCCGTCGAGCACGCGCGGGCCGCGCCGCTCACGATCCTCGGCGATCTCGTGCATAACCCCGCCGTGCTCGCGGACCTGCGGGGCCGCGGTATCGCGGTCGTGGACGATGTTCGGGACGCCACGTCACGGACCGTGATGGTCACGGCGCATGGCGCGTCCGCGCGCGCGCTGGCCCGCACCCGCGCGCTCGGCCTGACCGTGGTCGAGGCCACCTGCCCGCTCGTCCATATCGCGCATCGCGCGATCGCGGCACTCGTCCGCGACGGCTATCACCCCGTCATCATCGGCCAGCGCCATCACGTCGAAGTCCGGGGCCTGACCGAAGATCTCGACGCCTTCGATGTCGTGCTCGAGGACGCCGACGTCGAGCGGCTCGGCCATCATCCGCGCATCGGCGTGGCCGCCCAGACGACCCAGCCGCTGGACCGTGTCCGGCACCTCGTCGCGCTGATCCGCCGCCGCTTTCCGGAGGCCGACGTTCGCTGTATCGACACCGTCTGCCAGCCCACCAAGCAGCGGCAGGACGCCGCCGTTCACCTCGCCCGCCAATCGGACGTCGTCATCGTCATCGGCGGCGCGGACAGCAACAACACGCGCGAGCTCGTGAAAACGTGCGGCCGTCATTGCGCGTCGGTGCACCACATTCAGACGGCATCGGATCTCCAGCGCGCGTGGTTTGCCGGCGCCGCCAACGTCGGACTCACCGCGGGCACGTCCACGCCCGACGCTGTGATCGACGAGATCGAGCGGGGCATCCGCCGGCTGACGACGGAATGCGCCACGGCGGCGGCCGGCGTCGAGGTGCAAACGTCATGATGCGCTTCCTTCGCGCCCACGCCCGCTGGGGCGTCGTGGTCACGTTCGCCATCGGCATGGCCTGGGTCGAGGCCGCGTGCGTGTACTACCTGCGCCTGCTGGTGGATCGGATTCAGCCGTATCAGGCGAACCCGTTGCCGATGCATGGCGGACTTGGCGAAGTCGAGCTGCTGCGCGAGGCCGCCACGCTCGTGATGCTGATCACGGTCGGCCTGCTGGCCGGGCGGACGAGAGCGGCGCGGCTCGGCTATACCGCCGTGGCGTTCGGCGTCTGGGACATTGCCTACTATGGGTTTCTCTGGATGATGACCGGCTGGCCCGCGTCGCTGTTCGACTGGGACATCCTGTTTCTGCTGCCGCTGCCGTGGTGGGGGCCCGTGCTGGCGCCCGTGTCTATTGCGCTGTTGATGATCATCGGCGGAACCGCCGTCACCGAGTGCGCGGCGTGCGACGCCCGGGCGCCGCTCGCGCCAACGCCGCGGGTGGCAACGGTGTCGCGCGCGATGCACATGTCGATCTGGCTCGGCGTCGGCCTCGCCCTGTACGTGTTCATGGCCGACTCGTTGCGGGAGGTCCGCCAGAGCGGCCAGGTCGGTTCGACGTTACCGGTTGCCTTCAACTGGCCGGTCTTCGCCGCGGCCTTTCTGCTCATGGCCGCGCCGGTGGTCAGGATCGTGCGGATGGGCCAGGCGCGGTTGCGCTGACGGGATCGACGTCTGGAGCGCATTTCACATTGCTGTAGTTGCCCGTCCAAGGTTCAGGGTTCAACGTCCAAGGTCACGTGTTGTCCGCAGGTCCGGCTGGTCCTTCGTCCGATGGGCACGGGCACGTGAACCGAGGCCCCGGGACCGACCGGAATACGGCTCTAGCCATACGCATGATATGGTTTCCCATATGAAGACAACCCTCACCATTGACGACACGGTCATGGCCCGTCTCAAGCGCGAAGCCGCCCGGAGCGGGCGCACCATGTCCGAACTGGTCGAGATGGCGCTGCGCCGGTTGCTGCAGGCCAAGCCGGATGCCGTCGAACTGCAGCCGTTGCCCTCGTTCAAGAGCGGCGGCGCGCTGGTGGATATCGCCGACCGGGAAGCGCTCTATCGCGCGATGGAGGGTCGCTGATGTTCGTGGTGGACACGAACGTCCTCGTGTATGCCGCGGATGAAAGCGCGCCTGAACACGCGCGCTGCCGCTCGCTCATCGAAGGCTGGCGCCGGCGCCAGGGCGCGTGGTACCTCACGTGGGGGATCTGCTACGAGTTCCTGCGGGTCGTGACGCACGCCCGCGTCATGCGCCATCCCTGGACGATCGGCGAGGGCGTTCGCTTCCTGTCGGCGTTGCAGGATTCGCCGGGACTGAACATCCTGGTGGCCACCGAACGGCACGCCCTCGTGCTCGCCGAAATCGTCGCCGAGGTGCCCGGGCTCTCAGGCAACATCATCCACGATACCCAGACCGCTGCGCTGATGCGCGAACACGGCATTCGCCGCATCTGCACGCGCGACACCGATTTCCACCGCTTCACGTTCCTCGAGCCCATCGACCCGATCACCGCAGAGCCGTGACGACACATAGCACGGCCGAGCTGAAGCTCGGCCCTACGTACGGGCTCGGCCCTACTTCTTCGTCACCTTGAACAAGCCGCCGGAGCTCGCGTCCTCGATGAGCCACACCGCGCCGTCGGGACCGACGGCCACGTCACGAATGCGGTGGCCGACGAACCAGCGCTCGGCCGGCGCGGCGCCGCCCTTGCCGTCGAACGTGACGCGGCTGAGCGTCTGGCTCTGCAGGCCGCCAATCAGCGCGGAGCCGTTCCACTCGGAAAAC
>JAKALV010000098.1 GCA_021824055.1 Acidobacteriota bacterium | reverse complement strand
CCGCGAATTACCGGCCAAGCTAGAGCTCGGCCCTACGTACAACCCTCTTCGACCTGGTCTTGGATGCGTTCAGCGCCACGGCCGCGCGGATCAGCGTCTTCAGGGCCTTCTCGTTGATCTTTTCGCCCTCGCGGAAATCGATCGCGCGTCTGGTATTCCCGTTGAGACTGGAATTGAAGAGGCCCGACGGATCCGTCAACGCCGCTCCGTGCGCGAAGGTCATCTTCACCACCTGCTTGTATGTCTCGCCCGTGCAGATGATGCCGTCGTGCGACCACACCGGGATGTTCCATTTCCATTCTTCAACGACGCCGGGATCGGCTTCCTTGATCACTGCGCGGAGCCGGCTGAGCGTGGCGCCGCGCCAACCGCCCACTTCCTTGATCCGCGCGGCAATCTTCTGGGCGGGCGTATTGCCCTTCGTTGTGCTCTTGTTCATGCTGTCTTCACCTCATATCGAAGCGCCACCATGCCGCTCTTGTAGGCGGCGACCCCAGCAAGGTAGAGGGCGACGTCTCTGTTACCAGCAGCAGCGACGCGCTGTCAGGCCGGACTGCCGACCCGCCGCCATGTCAGCGTCCGAGTAACGGCCGTGCCGTCGGCGGCAGTGGTGTCCAGTCGAATGACGAGCGAGTTGTCGCGCGCGTCCATCGCGCGAGTCAGCGTCATGCCGACATTGCCTGGCGAGAGCGAACCCATGAGCCGCTGTGTCACGGTTCCCGCCGCGTCATCCACGCTGTAGGTTCCGAAATATGCGTCATACCCGCCCTGTGCGGACGTGTTATTCGTGACGTGTGCTGCCGCATCCTGAACAGGGGTGGACCGGTCTCGCTTCATGAATTGCGCCGCAAAATGTCCCGAGCGATCATAGATGAGCAACGCCACGGGATCCTCGCCGAGCAAGGGATCCAGGTGCCGCTGACCAGACGCCGTGACATCAATGCGCGACTGAAGTAACCATGTGCCGGGAAGCTGGGTGGATAGATTCATGACGTTGACCTGTTCGGCCTCCTCTACGCGCGCAGGATCTTCTCCATGGGCCGGCCCTTGGCCAGCTCATCCACCAGCTTGTCCATGTACCGGATCTTCTTCATCAGCGGGTGGTCGATCTCCTGGATGCGAACGCCGCAGATGGTGCCGGTGATCTTGCCGGCATTCGGATGGAGCGCGGGCGCCTCGCTGAAGAATGTCTCGAGATCTTTCCGCTCCTTGATCTGCGCCGCCAGCGCCTTCGGACTGTAGCCCGTCAGCCAGCAGATGACCTCGTCAACTTCCTTCTTCGTGCGCCCCTTCTTCTCCGCCTTCCGGACGTAGTGGGGATACACGCCGGCAAATGACATCGTGAACACGCGATGGTTATCCATTTGGTACCTTTCTCATTTCCACGGGACGATGAACGTCCCTCCGGATTTTCCACGAGCGGCGTTCCGAACCACCAGCGCCGATCCGAAAAATACCGCGACCAGAAGCGCATTCGTGCCGAACCCGCGCAATACCGCCGGTGTCCACGAGGTGACATGCGGATCGCGGAAGATCAGGTTGCTGGCCAGAACCAGAGCTTGAGCGAGCGCTGTCGCGAACAAGGCGCGCGCCATGCCGTTTGGCCGGAAGCGCGCCGCGGCGGCCGCGATGAGCCCGACGACGGGTACCAGGAAGTACCTCACGGCGGCGGGATTGATGTCGTCGGCCGCCTGGACGAAGTTCCCCCAGACGAGGATGAACCCCGACGCCAGCGCAACGCCGACGGCGGCCCGGTACGCGATTCGGTCCACGTGCCGGGTGACCAGCTGGTAGGTCACGGCCGTGCCGAAGACGAGAGCGCCGGCAAGCACGAAGCCGCGAAATTGCCAGTTCCATCCGTCGACGAAATGGTTCCCCAGCAAGGGGATCAGCAGGACGAGCGCGGTGACGGCCGCCGGACTCTTCCAGAGACTCCTCGGACGTCCGCCGACGTTATCCGTCCGTCCTGCCGCCGTCTCCCCGCCGTGCGTGTGCGTGTTCATTCGTCGTCTCCGAGGTTGCCAGCTTTGCACTGTAAAGTATAGTCGAACAGCGCCGGCATTCCCCTCCCGTGCCCGTTCATTTACGAAGTGGATGTGAACGTCACCAAGCTCGGCGCGAAAGCGCTTGACCGTGTTCAGCCGGCGCTCCTGCGCCCGCCGGTCGCAATCGTTGGCCCAGTCGTCAAGCGGGCGCCTCAGGTTCGCCTTCCACGATTGCGACGCTGTTTCAGCGAATGCTGCGTCGGTTCACAACGGGTCGCCGGAGGCCTACCAGCGTCATGGCCGCGTCGAGAGTTGCCGGGCTGAATTGGCTCAGCTCCTCATCGGTGACTACGCCGAGTGCGATCATGGAGGCCAGGCACTGAATCGCGGTCGAACGCGGCAAGTCATTGAACGCTGCCGCTATGCTGTCATCCCTCTCTTGCACGACGCGGAACAGCCGAAGGTATCGGTCGTGAGATGACCCGTTGGTGTCCCGGATTGCCGCCGCACACTCCTCCAGCACTCGCGCACAGAATCGCTCCAGTGCGGTGCGATGCACCGCCCGGAGTGCACGCCAGTCAACCTCGGGAAGCGTCATGAAGTCACCCTTTATCTGCCTAACGGCAGCAATCAGCCGCGTCGGCTGACAGGATTCTACGGTCATTCAGCAAGGCGCCCTGAAAAAAGTCGAACCCGAAGTGCTCTTTGAAGCCCTGCATGATGACGATGGTCTTCCCGTTCACCGTGTAGGTGGGCTTGCCCCACTTGCGCCCTTCCTTCATCGCCAAGCCGGCGAGCACGCGCCGCATCTCCGCGATCTCCACCTCCCACCGCTCTCGATACGCCATCTCCATGGTTTCATCGCGCTTCGTCACGAAGCGACCCGCCGAGCGCGCAACGCCAGGACGGCGAGGATCACGGAGAACGCACCGGTTACGCCGAGGACATACAGAGTCCAGACGAACAGCAGGGCGCCGCTCTTCTCGAGAAACTCAGGGCGCAATCCATGCCGCATGTGCAGGGGCAGCATCCCGGCGGACAGCACGCCACCGAGCAGCATGATCACGATTCCCGATACCCGTTCTCGCAGCAGCAAGGCGCCGCAGACAATCACGAGCAGGATCGCGACGCCGAAAAGATGATGGAGCCCCGCGGGGTCGAGGCCGAAGACGATGTCCTGCGAGACATGCAGGGCAAACAGAAGCACGGAGAGTATCGAGGTCACACTCAGGAGATCGTTCTGCTTCACAGGAGCGCTCCGTAGGGGTCCGAAGGTATTGAGACCAATCGTGCACCAGTTCGTCGTGATGAATCTCGGCCCAGGCCTCGACCAGCCGCTAGCATCGTCGGCCCGATCCTGCTTCCCGGCTCAGATCCATCGGCTTCATCATGGATCGCAACTTCAGGCTGCCGGCCGTGATCCCAGTACATAAGGTGCCACCGACGACGCTGGCGAAGGTCACGAAGACGAGAATGTTCTCGGCGGCGTGTTCGATTGTGTGGCCGTACTTCTCTGTATTCACGGCGGCTTCCATGGTGGTCCGGAATCGCAAGCTCCAGTCCGCCGGAACCGATGACCATGCCAGCGCGCCACCGGCACAAGACCCCGCGACAAACGACACCGCCATCAGAACCATGCCCCATGGCCCGCGTTTGCGGATGCTTGTAAACAGAAGGACCAAGGCAACGAGCGGCATGGTCGCGAGCAGAAGAAAACTGGCGAGCAGGAGAAGCTGGATCAGCGCTGTCATTGGCTCATCCCATTCAATCTAATCTTGGCCGGCGGCTCCCGGTGGACATGTTTCACACAGATTTTGCGCTGCGGTGGAGGCTTCGCCGACGTCGGACCAGCATGACGATGGCAACCGTCGTCACAACGATGCGGCTCATGGTGGCACTAGCCGCGGTCGGCTGCAAGCCGGCTGCCGCACTCGGCGATACACGTTGACCGTCCGATTACCGTTCGTGTTCGTCGTCGGTCGTGGTGTTGAGTCACGGCCCCTACGTGGGCTTCACTTCGATGCTCACGATATGAAGCGGCGATCCGCCGACATTCTCGAGTGAATGCGGCGCGAGCGGCTCACCCCACAGCACGGCGCCCGCAGCCGCCTCGACGCCAGCCAAGCGCGTATCAAGCACCACCACGCCCTGAGCGTCGCGACGCACGAAAGCGCTCCAACTGACGACATGATGGACGGCCGGCCAGGCGTGAGTGTGCACCGGCGTACGCGTTCCGGGAGCGATGCGGGTATCCAGCACGCGTACGCGCGCGTTCTCGAGCAGCAACGTGTGTTGGTCCGGAGCGGCGAGCAGCGCGTCCAGCTCAGGAGAAAACGTCTCGGAGTCAGGCACTCATTCCTCCATCCGTTGGTGTCGGTCTAACGCTACGAATGAGCCGCGCGCTTTCTCGATCCTGGGCGCGCCGGCTCCATTCGTTTGTTAGCCAAGCGTCGTCGGGCCGTTCGCCACCGCTGCAGTGAGGTTGCGCTCTCCGTCGATGCCAGGCCCAGCAGCAAGCCTTCGACAGAAATGTCTTCGTCGAGATCGGGCCAGTGAATTCCAATGCCCGGCCCAATGAGTTCCCACTTGCGGCGTTCGCTCGGCCGGCCTTCAGCAAGCCGCGGATACCACGCGAGCGGAACGGACAGGCTGCGACCATCCTGCAGTTCCACCACGAGCGCGTCGCTCGTGATGCGTGCGCGCTTGGCGGTCGCCGTTTCAGTTGCCAGACTGGAAGTAGTCATGCCACGCCTTTAGCAGATGCGCCTGATTGTCTCGCACGATCGTTTCGATCTTGTTCAACTCCGTCGGGCCAAACCCGCGGTTGTACTCGAGCTTCACTGGCTTGAGCCAGAACTTCGCGGCCTTCCGCTCCCGGGACACGTGCACGTGGCTCGGTTCACCTCGATCGCTCGAGAAGAAGAAGCACCGGTACGGACCACTCTGGAGAACGGTCGGACTCACGTTGAAGATTCTGCCAGCTTTTCAGCCAGGCCGCTATGCCACAGCCGGCGCCGCCGCACTTCATCGACGAAGTCCTTCGCCTCCTTCAGTCCGACGCCAGTTGCCTGCCGGAACCGCTTGATAGCGAGGATGGTCTCGCCACGCTCGAGCGCCTCACGCACGTCGGCCGGCACATCCCGGAATGGGTCGAACTCGACGCCGCTCGCCTTCAACAAGGCATCGACTTTGGCATCGAGTCGAGCCGTTCGATCCAATCGTCGTTCGATGGACGACAACCTGATCAGCACCAACGCAACGCCGACGCCGAGCAAGCCACTGAGAAACGCCACCTCGTTCATTGGTCCTCCCGCCTTCTTCGTCTGGCTAACGACAGCGCTCAGCCGCGGGCCGCACGCTTTCGACTGCGGCCCGCCGGCTGCAGCGCCTTGTTAGGACGCGTGCCGCCGAGTGTCTCGCGAGTGACACGATCCGCGAGGTAGACCTTGAGCAAGGATTGGTACGGCACATCACGCTTGTTCGCCAGAACCTTGAGGTCCGACAGCAGTGCCGTCGGGAGCCGGAGCGAGATGGTCTCGGTCGAGGCTTTGAGATTGGGAAACACGGCCTGACGAGCGGTGGACCAATCCACGATGCTCGCCGCGTCGTGCGTCTCCCAGTATTCGCGCTCGGCGCGTTCTGAAGCGAATGCCGGAATCGTCTTACGCGTCGCTCGCTTTGCCATAGCCCCTCCGTTCTCGACGACTCATCGGCCTCACCGAGATCACCCGCAGCAACGGGCCCCGTATGGTGAAGACCACGGTGAGCAGTCGCCCGGCGTCGGTCCGCCCGAATGCAAACTGCCGAGCCTCACCTGCGAATGGTGCCGCGGTTACGACGAGCGGGCGGTTGAGGAACACCTGCTCCGCTTCCGTCTGGCTGACACGGTGGCGCGTCCAGTTCTTGGACGCATTGCCCTCATCCCACTGAAATCCCTCGATAGTCGGGAAGAACTCTGGGCGCGCACCCACATACGCAGTATACGCCTGCAATATACAGTTTGAAGAATGATCTGGCCGGATCTACGTTGAGGCTCGCTCAGCGGCCTAACGATAGCCGTCAGCCGCGGCGGCGCTCATCATCGCACGCGCCGCCGCCGGCTGCACGGCGTGTTAGGCGGCGTATGGTTTCAGCTGAACTTCGAATTTAACAGAACGAGCTGTGCGATGTCAGAGTAGTAGGCCTGCAACTTGACCGGCTCGGGCTGATAGCCCGTCGGGTGGCCGCAACCATTCCGTAGGTCGAGCGCTCCCTTCAAGTGTTTGTACTGAGTGTCGTCCAGATAGGTAAGGAATCGGCAGAGCAGAATTAGGTGGGCGTCTGCGGCCTCCTTGACGTCTGGCTCCGTCGAGAACACGTAGTCCTTGGTGAACGTCCGGAACATCAGCCCCTTGTCGGCTTTCATCCGTACGAATTCAGCATTGAGCGCGGTGATGCCCAGCGAAGTCAGTTTCCGGTGAACCATATGAGCAACAGCGCACCAAGCGAGCACAACGGAAGCGCGAACGCACTTCATCTCCGCGCACCGGATGGATTCGTCGAGGTACTTTAACAGTTCGGGATCGCTAACCGGTTGGACCAGCTTCCGAAGAGTGTCGCCGATCGTCTCGATAGCCGAGCCCTTGATGAATTTGTGCAGGATCTCGCTCTCTGTACTTGCAATGATGACTTTCAGCAGGGCCCTGTATTGGCTCTTTGGTTTGGCGAGGTTCGCCAACTTGACCAGTGCGGTCCATGCGTCCGACACCTCTTGGAGCTTTGAGGTGTCCACAATGCTTCCAGTCTCCAGCACTCCCGCGACCGGCAGCCACTTCTTGTGCGTTTCCTTGACGCGCTTCCGCAGCGCTTGGCCGCTGACGGATGCCGTCTTCAGCTTGTTGACGTCCTTCTGAATCGAGACCAACTCCTCGATGACGTCCTCCAGCGCTTGGGCGACGTCCATCTACTCGCCCGCGGCGATGGCCTTGATGATCTCTCCCGCCTTCTTACGACCAGGCCCGCTCAATTCCAAGTCCGCGCCTTTCTCCCGTGGGTTGTAGTAGCTCTTGTTCGCCTTCAGGTTCTTGGAAAAGTTTGGCGAGTCGTAGCAATCGTAATGCACGGCGAGTTCCCGTAGCTCCTTCAGCGTGCAGGCAAAGTTGCCGGACTCAAGGGCCTGCTTGACGCAGAGCAGCAGCGACAAGCTGACCAACTTGCTGGCTTTTCCGTTGCCGGGGATGGTGGAGGCGAGCAACTGTGCGCCCGGACCCGTCGGGTGGAAGACCTTTTCGAGGATTTCCGTCGTGATGGCGTTGGCAGTGAGGAATGGCTTGACAGCATCCGGAACGCCGCTGGCTGCCCCGGGCGAGCCGGAACCGAGTGGCGCAGCCGGTAATGGTGGAGGGAGCGCTGCATTCGGCGCTACGTTCTCGCTGAACCACCGCTCCAAGATCATCTTGAATGCCATCTCCTGCAGGGCAGCAGGCGCCTTGTTCACCAGTTCGATGATTCCGTCAAAGTCCGCCTTGAGCTTATCGAGCATTCGACCTCCTGATAACGCGCGTCGCGGTCCGCCTAACGGCAGCGGCTATTGGGTCTTCGAGTTTCGCTCTATCGGTGCGGTAGTTTGGTTGAGGTAACCGCGGACAATCAAGGCGCCTGCGCTGGCTGCACAACACACGATCGCGCCAAGCGCCAAGATCGTGATGTGTGCGGCTGAGGCCAAGATCGATGGCGCGGTGTAGGCATAGAACAACCCAGCGAGCCACGATCCCCAAGCGAGAACAAGAAAGAATCCCAGCCGTACCGCATAGAGAATCGAAAGGTGCCCGTCGATGACCGAGCGCCCCTTTCGTGCTCTGAGCCATTGCTCCCACGATACGGGGTCGCTAATTATCAACTCGCCCGCGGACGCACTGTCACTGGAACGGAGGTTCAGAGCGCGTTCAGCCTTGCGTTGTATGTCAGGCCAACTTGTACGAAGCACGCCCGGAACAAGTCCATTCGACTCGAAGACCAAACTTAGTTTTTGCTCGACCAAACAAAGATAGTCGCCGACGCGCTTGAATCGTGCGGCCTCGCCAAGCCAAAAAGCCATCATCAGCGCCGCGAATGTCGGCACCACGATGTCAAAGGCCAACGGCGTTGCCGGATTGGTGACGTTCCACTGTGAGAGACCAATACCGATCGTAACCCCGATCAGGGCTGATCCCCACTGCATTGCCGTCCACATGTTTACGCTGGCTTGAATGCTCTCGGCACGTAACGTTTTGTATTCCTCAGTTGCCAGACTGATGTAGGTTGTGACGCCGTTGTCCACTGTTGTCATATGCCCGACCTCGGTTGTCCGCCTAACTAGTATTGGACCTGCAAGGCCGCGGCAATACGGCTGACGAACTCCGTCAGCCTAATTCCTGACGCAGGGCGCGAGCGCGGTAAATGCAACTCCCCAACCGGCCAGAGGTTACACCCGATCGCGGGCCTCAGGGGCGCGAGAGTTAGACAGCCGTAACGGTCAACCCTGCGATTACGAAGGCCGTCAGCCTAATTCGGGCACGGCCTACCCCTGCACATCCTCGGAAGGCACCGAATTGCTGGCGAATTCGAAGGCCAGGACGGCACGATTCTTCCAATAAAGACCAAGATGGCCCCGATGGCGCCGCCCAATCCGCCTCGTCTTCTCGACCAACTCCGCGACAGCCTGACGCTCGGCCACTACAGCCCACGCACGGTCGAAGCCTACGTGACGTGGGTGCGTCGGTTCATCCTCTTCAACCACAAACGCCATCCGAGAGAACTCGGCGAGGCCGACGTCCGCGCCTTTCTGACCGATCTCGCCGTCGGCAGATCCGTGGCCGCATCCACCCAAAACCAGGCGCTCGGCGCACTGCTCTACCTGTACAGACACATCATCAAGCGCGAACTCTCAGACCTCGGCAAAATCCCCCGCGGCCGGACACCCACAACCCTGCCCGTGGTCCTGTCGAGGCTGGAGGTGAGAGCGGTCCTGGCCAAACTCGACGGGGTCGCGTGGCTGGTCGTGGCGTTGCTCTATGGCGCCGGGCTCCGCCTGACTGAAGGACTCGAACTGCGAGTGAAGGACCTCGACTTCGACCGGCAGCAAGTGATGGTTCGCAGAGGCAAAGGGCAGAAAGACCGCGCCGTGCCGCTGCCCGCGCTCGTTCGGGCCAAGCTCACGAGCCATCTCGAAGACGTCCGCCGACAACACACCGAAGACCTGTCGCATGGCTTCGGCGCCGTGGTGCTGCCCGACGCCATCGGAGTCAAGTATCCCAACGCGGCCAAGAGTTGGCCCTGGCAGTTCGTGTTCCCGGCCGGACGCATCTGCCGCGATCCGAAATGGGGACCGCCAAGCCGTTTCCACCTGCACGAAACCGTGATTCCGCGCGAGGTGGCGCGTGCCGCCCGCGAGGCCGGTGTCAGCAAGCGCGTGAGGTGCCACACGTTCCGGCACTCGTTCGCGACGCATCTGCTCGAAGACGGTTACGACATCCACACGGTGCAGGAATTGCCGGGACACGCGGACGTCAGTACGACGATGATCTACACACACGTGCTGCAAAAGGGAGCGCTCGGCGTGCGAAGCCCCGCAGATTCACTCTGACCGTGCGGGCGCCTGAACAGTCCTCGTCCAAGAACATGATGAACGTGAAGAAGTGGCTTCACGCTCTTCACGGCCTTCACGGTGAAAGCTGTTAGAGGATCTGCTTCGCGAGCTTGAACCGCACGGCGCGCATGTCATCGCCGCGCAGTTCGCGAAGCGCGTTCGTCACGAGCGAGCGCACCATCTTCTTGCGCCACACGAGCTCGAAGTCCGTGTTGTCCATCGGCTTCGCCACGTCAAACGCGGCGTCGGCCGCCGCGGCGATCACGTCGTCCGTCAGCAACTGCCCGACGAGCAGCGCCTCGGCCTTCGGTGACGGCATCGGCTGCGAGGCCACGGCGCCGAGGACGACGCGCGCGGCTTCCACGCGGCCGCCGCGATCCATCTTCAGCGCCACGGCCGCGGCGCCCACCGGAAAATCGAACGAACCGCGCCGGCGCAGCTTCCAGTACGTGCTGATCCAACCCGTTTGATCGGGAATCTCCACGCGCGTCAACAGTTCATCGGCGCGCCGCGTGATGTAGCGCATGCCATCGTTGTTGTAGAGATCGGCGACAGGAATCTCGCGCGTCGTCAGCGCCGACGCGAGCGTGACGCGCGCGCCGAGTGCCCACAGCATGGGCGCGGTGTCGGTGGACGAAACGGCGAGACAGCGCTTGCTCGAAGTGGCGACCCAGCAGGTGCTGCCGTCCTTCTTCATGCAGTAGCCGATCGCCTTGCGCCAGTCTTCAGTCTGGTCGTAATACGTGCAGCGCGTATCGAGGCAGAGGTTGCCGCCGATCGTGCCCATGTTCCTGAGATGCGGTGTAGCGATCTGCGCGGCCGACTGCCACAGGCCGAGCGCGCGCGCGCGAAGACCCGCGTGATTCACGAGCGACGTCAGCGTGGTGGCGGCGCCAATCGACAGATGGCCGTTCTCGCGAATGCCGGACAATTCCGCGATGCCGCGCAGCCCGATCACGGTCTTCGGCGTCTGCTGCCGCCGTTTCATGTTGGGAAGCAGGTCCGTGCCACCCGCCACCAGCATCGTGTCGGCCGGTGACTCGGCCAGCCACAGGACCGCGTCGCCGACCGTTTTCGGCGCCCTGTATATAAAGGATGGGAGCCGCATCATGACCTGGGGGC
>JAKALV010000424.1 GCA_021824055.1 Acidobacteriota bacterium | reverse complement strand
CGTCGATGAAACGTTTCGCGCGTCGCAGATCGCCGGTTTTGAGGCGGCCATCAAGGACGATGCGAGCCAGGTGAGCGCGTCGGCGCTGAACGCGGCCATCAACTACGCGCGCGCCAACAACCGTGAGAAGGCACTGGCGTACTGCGATCTGGCGGCGAAGGACCCCAGCCGCGCGGCCCAGGTCGCCGAGTTGCGCGCGCTAATCGTCAAATCACCCGTGGCGACGTACACTTGACGTCGACATCGCCGGACCGACGGGTGTCTGGAATTGACGGATTACGTGGATTGACGTCTGACGGTGACAACAACAGGAGAACCGATGGCACGCGTGCTCGCGCATTTTGATACAACGCTGGGGAAATTCACGGCGGAACTGTTCGAAGACAAGACGCCCAAGACGGTGGCCAATTTCGTCGGGCTGGCGGAAGGCTCCAAGGAGTGGACCCATCCAAAGACTAAGGTGAAGAGCAAGACGCCGTACTACGACGGCATCGTGTTCCATCGCGTGATCGCCGGCTTCGTGATCCAGGGCGGCGACCCGCTCGGTCTCGGCTACGGCGGCCCCGGCTACAATTTCGAGGATGAATTCCACCCGTCGCTGCGCCACGACCGCGCCGGCATTCTCTCGATGGCCAACGCGGGGCCGAACACCAACGGCAGCCAGTTCTTCGTCACGCTCGGCCCGACGCCGCACCTCGATCGTCGTCACTCCGTGTTCGGCGCCGTGATCGACGGCCTGGATGTGGTGGAGAAGATCGGCAAGGCGCAGACCGACTCGCAGGATCGGCCCGTCACGCCGATCGTGATGAACAAGGTCACGATCGAGCGGGTAGGCTAAGACAGAGACAGGTGAAGGCAAAAGGCAGAAGGCAGAAGGCAGAAACAAGCGCGAAAACAAAGTTAGAGGACGGAAGTCAGAAGCTTCTGACTTCCGTCTTTGTTTCTACCTTGTTTCTGCCTTTATTTCCGCGCTTGTTTCTGCCTTCTGCCTTTTGCCTTCTGCCTTTACCCGCGCTTCCTGAACGACACGCCCTTGGCCTCGGGCCCCAGGGCTATCACGAACGCCCCGACGGCAAACACCAGCGCCGCCAGAAATCCCATCGACTGCGCGTAGGTAAAGCGCTCGCCCACGACCGCCTGCAGGTACGGGAACAGCGACGCGCAGGCGACGCCGAGCTGGTATGCGAACCCCGGGAAGAAGCCGCGGATCGCGTTCGGGGACAGCTCGTTGATGTGCGCCGGCACTACGCCCCAGGCGCCCTGCACGAAGAACTGCATGATGAACGCGCCGACGGTGAGCCAGATCGCCGTGGGCGCCGCGATCCACAGCGGCGTGAACAGCAGACAGCAGATCAGACCCGTGACCATCGCGCGTTTGCGCGACGTGCGATCCGAGTAGTACCCGAACGCCAGGCCGCCGATGATCGCTCCCAGATACGCGATCATGGTCGTGTTCGCGCGCTGCAGCGGCGAGAAGCCGCGATGCTGCTCGAGGAACGTCGGGTACATGTCCTGCGTGCCGTGCGAGATGAAGTTCATCATCGCCATCATCAGCACGAGAAACGCGAACCGGCGCCAGTTCGACACGATCGCCCGGCCGTATGATGCCCAGTCGGTGCGGTGCTCGTGCCAGGCCGGCGACTCCTTCACCTTCGAGCGGATGAAGATCGCCAACAGTGCCGGCAGGCCGCCGATCAGGAACAGCGGCCGCCAGCCGTAGGACGGATACACAAAGCGGTACACGAGCGAGGCGAGCAGCGCGCCGGCGGCATAGCCCTCCTGCAGCACGCCCGACAGCAGGCCGCGGAACGTCGGCGACACCGACTCGAGCGCCAGCGACGCGCCCAGGCCCCATTCGCCGCCCATGGCGATGCCGAAGATCATCCGCAGGATCAGGAACACCGTGAAGTTCGGCGCGAACGCGCACGCCACCGACACGGTCGCGTACATCGTCACGTTCAGCATCAGCGGCAGCTTCCGCCCGAACCGGTCCGCCATGATGCCGAAGACCAGCGCGCCGACGGGCCGCATCATCAGCGTCATGGCGATCGTGAACGCGATGGCCTTCCGGGCCTGGCCGGCCAGGTCCGGCGTGCTGGTGTCGAAAAACGACTTGGCCAGGTCGTTTACGACCAGCGTGAGGATGAAGAAATCGAACGCATCGAGCATCCAGCCCATGAATCCGGCGAGGACGGCGTTGCGCTGGGACGCGGTGTCGATGTCGGTGTGCATTGCGGGGCATTGTACGGGGCAAGTGGCAAGTGGCAAGTGGCAGGTGGCAAGTAGCAAGCAGCAGGCAGCCCGGGGCAAGTGCCATGGGTCTACGAAGAAATTCGTTGACACATACGAATAGTTTCGTAGACACTCGCGAACATGTCGAAGACACCACGTCCGACCGGGGCCGAACTGGCCATTCTTCAGGTGCTCTGGGAGCACGGGCCGTCCACGGTGCGCCGGGTTCACGAGTCGCTGGCAGGCAAAGTGGGCGAGCGCGTCACGGGCTAC
>JAKALV010000097.1 GCA_021824055.1 Acidobacteriota bacterium | reverse complement strand
GCCCTTCGTCAGGGTTTCACCGAAGTCGTGTATTGCGCCGGCAAGACGCCTGATCAGGCTGCGCGAATTTTCGCGCGGCTCGCGGCCAATCACGACAGAGTGCTCGGCACACGCGCCACGCGCGACCATTACGACGCGGCGCTGCCGGGCGTGCCGGGATTGCAGTTCCACGAGCAGGCCCGAGCCATCTGGATCGATCGAAAGCCTCGGCCACTCCGCGGCGGCGTCGCGATCGTGGCGGCCGGCACGGCGGATCTTCAGGTCGCCGAAGAAGCTGCGCTCACGCTCGAGCTGATGGGCCATGAGCCGGCGCGCACTTACGACGTCGGCGTGGCAGGACTGCACCGGTTGCTTCAGGAACTGCCGGCCATTCAGTCGGCCAGCGTCATTGTCGCCGTCGCCGGCATGGAAGGTGCATTACCCAGTGTGATCGGCGGGCTCGTGTCTTCGCCCGTCATCGCCGTGCCGACCTCGGTGGGATACGGCACCGGCATCGGTGGTCTGGCCGCGCTGTTGGGCATGCTCAACTCCTGCGCCTCGGGACTGGCGGTCGTCAATATCGACAACGGGTTCGGCGCCGGATGCATCGCCGCGCGGATCAATGGGTTGGCGCACTCGCGGAAGGACTCATGACGGCCGTCTTGCTCGAGAAACTTGAACACCTTCGCGCCATCCTGCGCCAGATGGGATCGGTCATCGTGGCGTATTCCGGAGGCGTCGACAGCGCGTTGGTGATGGCTGTGGCGAATCAGGAACTCGGCGAGCGCTCGCTCGCCTGCATTGGCGCGTCGCCGAGTTACCCGCAGCGCGAAATGCGCGCGGCGGTTGCGCTCGCCGAAGGACTCGGCGTGTCGTACCGCATCGTCGACACGACGGAACATCTGAGTGCGGACTACCTGGCGAATCGCGGCGACCGCTGCTTCCATTGCAAGGCGAATCTCTACGATCACTTGAGCGACATACAGGCCGCGGGGGCGTTCGCGGACATCGTCGACGGCAACAATGCCAGCGATCTGGGGGACGACCGGCCCGGCATGACCGCGGCTCATGAGCGCGGCGTCCGGTCGCCGTTGATCGAGGCGGGCATTTCGAAGGCCGAGGTCCGGGCGCTGTCGAAGCACCTCGGCTTGCCGGTGTGGGACAAGCCGGCCACGGCGTGCCTGTCGTCCCGGGTGCCGCCGGGCACCAACATCACGGCGCAGCTGTTGGCGCGGATCGAACGCGCCGAGGACGTGATGGTGGAACTGGGGTTTCGGCAGTTTCGAGTGCGCCATCACGGCAGCATCGCCCGGATTGAAGTACCGGTTCGGGACCTGCCCCGCGCGATCGAAGAGCGTGAGCGCATCTTGGCGGGTGTGCGAGCCACCGGGTACGACCATGTGACGCTTGATCTCGCGGGCTTCCGGAATGAAACGGCGGCAGCGGAGCCAGTTCTGCTGCAATTGGTGTCGAGGCAAACGCGATGATCGGCTACCTCGACCTGCCATCCGGAATTTCCGGCGACATGTTTCTGGGCTGCCTCGTTGATGCCGGCTGGACGATCGAGCAGCTCCGCGCGACGCTCGCGGCACTCAAACTGCCCGCCGAGGAGTGGTCGGTGGACGCGAAGCACGTGATGACAGGATCGCTCTTTGCAACGCGCGTGGAGGTGCATGTGAGAGAGGGTCACTCGCGCGCACCCGGACACCACGGCCATCATCACGACCACGACCATCATCACCATCACGCGCACCGCAATCTGCATGATGTGCGCGCGATCATCGAGGCGTCCGATCTGCCGACGGCGGTGAAGGACCGGTCGGTCGCGGTCTTCGCCCGCCTGGCGAATGCCGAGGCCCACGTCCACGGCACGACGGTTGAGCACATCCACTTTCACGAGGTCGGGGCGCTGGATGCGATTGTGGACATCGTCGGATCCGTGGCGGGCATCCACGCACTGGGCATCGAGCGGCTCTACGCGTCCGCGCTTCCCATGGGCGGTGGATGGACGAACAGCGAGCACGGCAAGATTCCGCTCCCGGCGCCGGCCACGATGGCACTGCTCGCCGCAGCCGGTGCGCCAACCTGCGAGGCGCCTGGCGACGGCGAGCTCGTAACACCCACCGGGGCCGCGCTTGTGTGCGAGTTGGCCCGCTTTGAGAAGCCTCCAATGCAGCTGCGGAGGGTGGCGAGTGGCGCCGGCCAGCGCGACACGGCGTGGCCCAACATCGCGCGGCTGTGGCTGGGCGCCGACCCGCACGCGGTGGTGCCGGCCGCCACCGACGTCGTCGTCCAGATCGAAACGAACATCGACGACATGAACCCGCAGTTCTACGGCCCGCTGATGGAGAAGCTGCTGGGGGTCGGCGCGTTGGACGTGTGGATGGTACCGGTCCAGATGAAGAAGAACCGCCCGGGCGTCCTGCTGGCGGTGCTGGCGCATCAGTCGGCCGAAGCGAAGATCACCGACCTCATCCTGCGCGGCACGACCACCCTGGGCGTGCGCGTGCATGCGGTGGACAAACACGGCGCCGTGCGCGAAATCCGCGAGGTCACGACGGAGTTCGGTGTGGTGCCAGTCAAGCTCAAGCACTGGGATGGACGCACGATCGGCGCCATGCCGGAGTACGAAGACTGCCGCCGGCTGGCGGATCTGAAGGATGTGCCGGTGCGCGTGGTCTACGAAGCCGCGCTGGCGGCCGCGCATGCGGCATTTCTCAAGTCGTGAGAGAGGACGTTGCTGATGAGTCGCGCGGGGAATTCGGCACGGTGGATGACCGGTGTGGCGCTCTGCGTCGCGTGCCTCTCGCCTCAACGCGGCGGCGCGGCTCAGGCACCGCAGGCCAGCGCCGTCGGGACGCTGCACGTGAGCTTTCTGTACATGCCGCCGACGAGCGTGGAGCCCACGTATCACACGGCGATGTGGCTCGAAGACATGCGGGGACGACTGGTCCAGACGCTGTTCGTCAGCCAGGACCTGTCGGCGGGGGAGTACAAGACCCCGAACATCTGTCCGGATTGGGTGAAGCAGGCGCATTGGGAGAAGGCGCCGAAATCCGATGTGGATGCGGTCACCGCGCCGACGCCGAACGTCGGGTCCGCCGACAAGGTGTTCAATCTCGCTCAGTTCGGCGTCAAGCCCGGTACATACCAGTTCAAGTTTCAGGTCCACATCACTGACCAATACAACGTGCTGCATTACGGCACGGTCACCGTCGGTCCTGCCAACGCCGAGGTCAAGCTCGATGTTGCCGTTGGGCCGGGCAAGCTGGCTGTCACCGATCAATTCGTTCGGGATGTTCAAGTCCAGTACGTGGCGCCGATGAGGTGAGCGCGCGATTCTCGGGGAATGCGGACGCGATAACACGACAAGCCTTGGGGGAGGCGAACTGGATCTACCGCAAGAAGAGGAGGTCTCTATGTGCCCGGAGAAGGTCAACCGTCGTAAGTTCATACAGAAAGTTGCCGCAGCGTCAGCCACCACGGCCGCCGTCTACAGTTGGGAAGAACATTCCCTGCTCGCATTCCAGGGGACGCCGCCCCCGGGCGGGCGGCAGGGAGGGCGAGGACAGCAGCCGCCGATCCCCGAAGTGGCCGGGCCGATGCCCATGGGCCAGCTGGGCGGTCTGCAGATCAGCCGGCTGATCGCGGGTCACAACCTGGTGGTTGGCCAGGCGCATTCCCGGGACCTGCTGTACACGTGGCAGCTGCTCCAGGCGTATTTCACCGAGGAAAAGATCCTCGAGACCTTCGCGATGTACGAGAAGCAGGGCATCAACGCCTCGTTCGCCCGCATGTCGACGCAGATGACCGTTCCCGTCAAGAAATACATGAAGGAACGCGGCGGCAAGCTGAACTGGTTCGCCGGGCTCTCGGTGAGCGAGCAGGATCAAACCCGCGACCTCGACATGGCGCTCGACATGGGGGCCAAGCTCGCCTACGTGCACGGCAACTCGAGCGACGGCCTGTTCAAGGCCAAGCGGATCGACATCATTGCCAAGAGCCTCGAGCTGATGCGGAAGGCCGGCCTTGTGTCCGGCGTCTGTTCCCATCTGATCGACGTGCCCATGGCGCTGGAGAAGGCAGGGATCCACCCCGACTTCTACGTCAAGACGTTCAACAGCGGCAACTACTGGAGCGCAGGGCCCCCGGTCGAGCCCGATCCCAAGTGGAAGCCCTCGGACACGGAACTCGCGCAAGCGGAGCTCGGGGCCTGGGGCAATCACAACAATCTGTGGGACACCACGCCGAAGCAGACGGCGGCGTTCATGGCGAGCGTCAAGGTGCCGTGGATTGGCTTCAAAGTGCTGGCCGCCGGGGCGATTCCGCCGAGGGATGCCTTCAAGTTCAGCTTCCAGAACGGATGCGACTTCGTGGTCGCGGGCATGTACGACTTTCAGGTGGGCGGCAACGTCAACATCGCCAAGCAACTGTTCCTGGACAAAGACAAGCTGGGCCGGACGCGGCCTTGGATGGCGTAGGCCGCGAAAATCGCGGAAGAACCAAACGGCCGCGAACCCCTCTCACTTCGCGGCCGTTTTCTGTTGCACGAACACCCCGGCGGACCATGGCGTCGTCCAGATGACCCGGCCGCCCGCGCACGAGCCTTCGACGCGCATCGCGTGGAACAACGTCTGCTCGGGTTCGAATTCCCGCCGGACCTCATCGCGTGACCGGATGAACGCCGCTTTGGTGAGCGCATCGGATCCGATGGCGGTGGGCGCGATCACGCTCGCCTGACACATGCCTTCCACCGGCTCCCCGGTCCTCGGATCGAACACGTGGCCGAACCGGCGGGATCCTTCCTGCACGAACTTCTCCGACACGCCGGACGTTGATACCGAATTGTCCCGAAGCGCCACGGTAGCGAGCGGCGTCTCGAGATTCGCCGGGTCACGAATCGCGACCGTCCACGCCGGCCGACCGGGCGGATGTCCGAGTGCGTAGATTGTGCTGCCGCCGGCGCTGACCAATCCCGCCTGGATGCCATTCTTCTTGAGGACGTCGGCTGCCAGATCGACCGCCAGTCCTTTGCCGATGCCACCGGGGTCGATCTCGACGCCGGCTTCAGTGAACTGAACGGTTCGCGCCGCCGCGTCCAGCCGCACTTTGCCGAAGCCCGACATCGCGCGCGCGGTCGCAATCGCCGCCGGTGACGGCCGCGATGGTGTCGGCGTGAAGAAGCCCCACGCGCGGACCAGAGGACCAACCGTCGGGTCAAACGCGCCGCCGGTGGCGGTGACGAAATCCTGGCAGCGCTGGACAAACGCAAACAGTTCCGCGGACACGCGAACCGGTGCCAGACCAGCCGTTCTGTTCATGACGCTCAACTCGCTGTTCGCAGCGTAGTTGCTCAAGAGCCGGTCGATGCGCTGCATCTCATCGAGCGCTTTGGAGATTGCGACGCCCGCCGCCGCGGCGTCGGCGTGGTACGCCTGGACCTCGCAGTAGGTGCCCATGATGCGCCGTGTTTCCCGGTACAGTTCGCCCGGCGCGGCCGAGGACCTCGCGAATCCCTCCAACAGCAGGAACGAGGCGACAAATACCAGCAAATGACGTACCCGCACGATGCGACTCCCGAACTGCCCACTCGGCCTAGTTGGCCAGCTCCACGCAATTGCGCCCGCTGCGTTTGGCCTGATAGAGCGCGCGGTCGGCCGCGGCCACGAGCGTGGCGGGCGCGACGCCCTGCCGCGGAACCGTCGATGCCACGCCCAGGCTGATCGTCACGTGCGGTCCCGTCGCCGAGGCATCGTGCTGGATCTTCAACTTCACCACATCGGTCCGCAGCTGCTCGGCGACCAGCTTGGCGCCGACCAGCGTGGTGGCCGGCAGCACGACCGCGAATTCCTCGCCGCCGTACCGCGCCACGATATCGCCCGCGCGCCGCACCGTGCTGACCAGCGCGTGCGCGATCTGCCGGAGGCACGCGTCGCCCTGCAGGTGCCCGTAGCGGTCGTTGAACGCCTTGAAATGATCGATGTCGATCATGATGCACGCGAGCGGCGCGTTGGCGCGGATCGCGCGCCGCCATTCGTGCTCGAGCGCCTCGTCGAAGCGGCGGCGATTGGCCACGCCGGTCAGCCCGTCGGTCGCCGTCAGCCGCTGCAGTTCCTGATTGAGCCGCTCGAGCGCCGCGGTGCGTTCTTCCACCAGCGACTGCAGGCGCGTGGCGAGCGACCGCGTGCGCTGCACCCGGTACTGATAGGCGGCGATGATCAGCGCCAGAAGCGCGACCGCAAGCGAGCTGTAAACCAGGTATGCCTGAAAGGGATCCATGAACCGCCAAACTTACTCACGCTGGGGAGGCGCTTCTTGCGTCCGTTCGGTTCTGCCATTATGTACCGCGATGCCGTTCAGCGACGATCTTTCCAGCCGGCCGTGCCGGCGCGGCGCCGGGTCCACGCGGCCGCGGGCCGGGCGGCGTGCGATCGTGCTCTGCGCGGCCGGCGTGTTGAGCGCGTGGTCCCTGGCGCGCGCGCAGGCGCCGGTTCCGGCCCCGGCGGGCGCGCCGCAGCGCTTCACCGTGCCGGTCGAGGGCCATCCGATCGCCGTGTGGGCGCGCCTGCCGGCCGCCCCGCGCGCGACGATCCTCCTGATTCATGGCCGCACGTGGAGCAGCCGGCCCGATTTTGATCTGCAGGTGCCCGGACTCAGGCGCTCGGTGATGCAGTCGCTCGCCGATCGCGGCATTGCGGCGTACGCCGTCGATCTGCGCGGGTACGGCGGCACGCCGCGCGACGCATCGGGCTTCGACACGCCCACGCGCGCGGCGGCCGATGTCGTCGCCGTGCTCAAATGGATCGCGGCGCGGCATCCGGCGCTCGACAAGCCCGCGTTGCTCGGCTGGTCGAATGGCGCCATGGTCGCGCAGCTGGTGGCGCAGCGATCGCCGGCGCGTGTGTCGTCAGTGACGCTGTTCGGATTCACGCCCGCGCCCGAATACAACATCCCGGCGCCCGCCGAGCCCGCGCCCAAGGTGGTGCCGAAAACCAGGAACACCGCCGGGAGCGCGGTCAGCGACTTCATCACGCCGCAAGTGACGCCGCCGGCCGTGATCAAGGCGTTTGCCGTGGCCGCGCTCGCGGCCGATCCCGTCTACGCCGAGTGGACGGACGAGGACGAATGGAGCGCGCTCAGCGCCGAGCGCATCGTGGTGCCGATCCTGGTGATCCATGGCGCCAACGATCCGGGCGCATCGCCGGCGCTCGCCGGCCAGTTCCTGGCCGCGGTCAGTTCGCCCTCACGCAGCTACGTCGTGTTGCCCGTGGCCGACCACTGCGCGCAGTTGGAAGACACGCACGACGCGTTCATCAGCGCCGTGGCCGAGTTCATTACACGGCCGGGAATGGTGAGGAGATAGATGGAGCCCCGCACAATGGAGCCCCGGACGATGGAGCCCCGGACCTTTAGGTCCGGGGTTGGCCGGACCTGAAGGTCCGGCCCTCCACGTTCCCCGGGGTTGGCCGGACCTGAAGGTCCGGCCCTCCACCGGTCTCATGTGCGATGCACACCGGACGAAGGACCAGCTGGACCTTGGACAGCCGCGGACCTTGGACCTTGGACTTTGGACCTTGGACGACGTCCTTACTTGGACAGACTGATCACGTCGTAGTAGCTGTTGATCTTTCCCGCGCTGAACGCGGCCAGCAGGTCCTGAATGCCACACGTCATTTGCGACGAGCGCAGACCGGGGCCGCCGAAGCCGCCACCGCCCATGTTGAAGACCGAGCGGATGAACTGACTGGTCGCGTCGAGCGGCATGGTGGCGACGTTGCGGTAGTACTCGCGCCAGAGATTGTCCTGAAACAGATACTGCTCAACGTTTGATGCGTAGAACGTGGTCACCGTGGCGCCGTGATCACGGACCCAGGCGCCGACGGCCTTGACGGCTTTGGGACCGCCGAAATTGCCGATGACCGGCACGATCAGGTTGGCTTCCTCCATGCGCTTGACGACGCGAAACTGTTCTTCCGTCGCCAGGTAGGCGTGGTTCCAGCCGTGGTTGTCGTCGGTGACCTGCATGTCCCAGTACGTCGGGTAGGAATTGCCGCCGCGACCGCCGTTGCCGTTCTGATACCTGATGCCGGGACCGTACGCGAAGAACGTGGCGTAGATCTGCTCGAGGTGCCGCAGTTGCTCGGCCGGCAGCGGGAACCCATGCGTTTTCGTGAGACGCGTACGGATGGCCGCGCGCGTCCGATCGTAGATGTCGCGATCGGCCGGCTCCGCGTACACCGCGGTCAGAATCGCGTCGGCGCCGGCGTCGGCGTTCACCGACGCGGGCCGGGCCCGGCCGAACAGGTTGGCCGCAAACGCGAGGCGGTCGGCCGACATCTCGATCAGCGCTTTGTACATCAGCAACTGCAGCAGGTTGCCGTCCCGAATGTCCACGATGAACGCGATCCTCGGCTCGAGCGCGGCAAGATACGTGAAGTTCTGGTCGGGGCCGACGCCCAGATAGACGCCCCCGCGCTTGACGGTCTTCTGCAGATCGGGAATGACCCACTGGAATGACAATTCGTTGCCGACGTAGTTCTCGGACGGGAAGTAGCCGTTCGGCTCCGACAGATCCGTGACGAGTTTCCAGAACTCCGCGTCGGTCAGCTGCGCGGGCAGGGCCGCGGTGGCACTGGCGCGTTGCGCGGCGACCGGCCGCGAGCCCGGCAGGGCCGACACCAGCACGAGCGCGCACACAATCAGGCTCAGCCGGCGGAGATGAAGGTGCATGCGGGGATGATACGGCAGGTGGCGCAGGTGGCGCAGGTGGCGCAGGTGGCGCAGGTGGCGCAGGCGGCGCAGGAGTACCGTAGAATTCACCAGTCATGGCGCTCCCCGCCCAGGTACAGGTCAGAGACGTTACCGCTGTGCTCGACGATCGGCGGATCCAGAGTCAGCGGAAGCTGGCCGGCGCCGGTCTGGCGCTGCTGTCGATTCCGTCGTTGTGGTTCATCCGCACGGATTTCGAACTCTACGGGCACGACTGGACGCGGCTGCGTCAGCGGTTGCTGCTCCGGGCGGTTTTGATTGCCGTGCCGGTCGCCGGCGTGCTCGTCATGCGTGCCGTTCGGACGCGGGCCGACTATTCGCGAGCGGTGTTCTGGCTGGGCCTGCTCATCGCGGCGATCACGGTGGGTCTCAACCTGATGCGTCCGACGGGCTCCGGCTTGCCGCTGCGCAGCCCGCTCCTCGTGCTGGCCATTCTGTATTTCGCCATGCCGGACGAACCGCGGCGGCAACTCGTGGCGCCGCTCTCTCTGAGCGCGGGGCTCGTGGCGATGCGGCTCACGTTCCTCTACGGCGGCGGCATCGACAGCGGCGGCGACGTGGTCGTGATCGTGGCCGTGAATGCCCTGGGCGTGCTGGTTGTGATGCGTCGCGTCCGGCTCGAAGCGGTGACCAACGACGTGGTGGGCGAACTGAGAGCCCTGCGGGGCATCATTCCCATCTGCTCGCATTGCCGCAAGGTGCGCAGCGAAGTGGGCGACTGGCAGCAGCTCGAGCGCTACGTCCACGAGCGGAGCGACGCGATGTTCTCGCACGGAATTTGCCCCGACTGCCTGGAAGAGCACTATAAAGACGAATCCTGATCATCACGCGAGGTCCCACATGCGACTGCTGCTGAAACGCCACGTCCTCCTGCTGCTCATCGTTGCTTCGGCCACCCTCACGATCAGCGCCCAACAGCGCGACGTGAACGGTCCAACCGATCCTCCCGGCACGTTCTCGATTCTCGGTCTTGATCCGGCCACCGGCGAAATCGGCGCGGCCGTGCAGTCGCGCGTGTTCTCGGTCGGTAACGGCGTGCTGTGGGCCGATGCCGGCGTCGGCGCCGTGGCGACGCAGGCGATCGTGAACGTGAACTATGGCCCGCGTGGCATGGCGTTGCTCAAGACCGGCATGGCGCCGGCCGACATTATTAGGGCGTTGCTGGCGAGCGATCCCGACGAGACGCTGGGGCGGACGCCGTGGCCGAAGGCGGGCCGGCAGTTTGCCGTGATGAACGCCAAGGGTGAATTCGCGGCGTACACCGGTCCGGAAGCGACCAAGTGGGCCGGCGACAAACAGGGTGCGCACTGCACGGCCCAGGGCAACATTCTCGCGGGCGAGGCCGTGGTGCAGAACATGGTGGACGCGTTCGAGAAGAGCGCGCTCGATGCGAACGGCCGGCCGAACCACATCTCGTTCCGCCTGCAGGCCGCGCTCGAAGCCGGCGATGCGGCCGGTGGCGACACGCGCGGCAAGCAAAGCGCCGCGATGATCGTCGTCAAGAAGGACGGCGGCGTCTGGCTGCACAACGATGTGGTGTTGCGGCTGCAGGTTGATGACAGTCCCGAGCCGATCAAGGAACTCCGGCGGCTCGTGGAGCTGGCCGCGCGGCAGAGACGGAGGTAGAGCGGGTTTGCAGTTCCCTGCGCGGGCTATGAATCGCCCGCGCCCTGGCGGGCCTTGTTGATGTCGTTGTTGATGTACCTGATGGTGCCGTCGGCCGAGATGACCGCCACCCACGGCGAGCGGCGATCCATCGTGCCGCCAAGTACCCGGTACAGAAAATCCGGATCGCAGCTCGGCGGCAGCTTGAAGTCCGTGACGATCGCCCGCAGGGGCTGATTCATGGCGCGCAACGTCCGCGACGCCGTGACCAGCACCTTGTACTCCGGCAACCGCAGGATCGTCGTGGACCGCTGGACGCGGCCCGGAACGGTGACGGCCGCCAGAAGCAGCACGGCGATGCCGACCGCGTGCCGGACGCGCGTCCATGGCACCGCGGCGATCGGCAGCAGCACCGTGAGCACCGCCGCCGGCATCAGCGACAGGTAGTAGTACGCGTCCAGCCC
>JAKALV010000096.1 GCA_021824055.1 Acidobacteriota bacterium | reverse complement strand
CGCGCTTCAGGCTTCCTCACCACGGAGGCATGCACACCACGCGGGATCGCAGCTCACTTTGTTGTGAAAGACATCGGCCCAGACGACACTCCGAAACCATCACGCACAAAGCAGGGAAGCCGAGTATAGCAGCAGGTGGCGCAGGTGGCGCAGGTGGCGCAGGTGGCGCCGGTGGCGCAGGTGGGGCGGGTGGGGCAGGTGGGGCAGGTGGGGCAGGTGTAGAAAACTGCAATCGTTTCTTCGGTTCGGATTGGCAAGAATTGCCATTTCGACATGATCTCCCAGGGGCGGCGGCGGGCACGTTGTGTGCATTGGACGTGCACGTGCCGGTGCACCGTCTTGATGATCTGATCGCCTGGCAACTGGCGAATGCGTTCAAGCGCGAGGTCTACGCGCTCATCGACGCGCGAGTGCCGCCAAGGGAGTTCGAGTTCTCTAACCATCTGAGGAAGACTGTGCTCTCGGTCGAACTCAATGTTGCGGAAGGCTTTCATCGCAACAGCGCGCGAGACTTCGCGCGGTTTCTGGCAATCGCGCGCGCCTCACTGGGGGAGGCGGAAATTCACTTGAAAGACGGGATCGATCGGAAGTTCTATTCCGAAACGGATTGTCAGAAGGTCCTTGAACTAGCACGGCGCACGGTGACGGCCATGATGCGACTGAGGCGCACCGTGCTTGACCGTTGTGCGCCGACCTAAAATCATCCCCGCGCCACCTGCGCCACCTGCGCCCTACCCGACGCTCTCGATGCGGGACGTCGCGGCGGCCTGTTCCAGTGCCGCGTCAACCAGCCGCTCGATTTCCGCGGTGCGGTCGAACACATGGCGTTCGAGCCCGGCGCCGGCGGCGCGCACCCGAAAGAGCTCGTCGGCGAGATTCAGCGCGGCAATCACCGCCACGCGCAGGCTGTCGGAGGTGGTGAGTTCCCCCGCGGCCAGTTGCATCTTCTGATCGACGTAGTTGGCCAGCTCGGCGATATACGCCGGCTCGAGTTCACTGCGGACCGCGTACTTCTGCCCCTGCACATCCACATGCACGACGCGTCCACTCATGCCATCCACCCCTGCTGCTTCAGCGTGCCATGATAGGCCTGCGCCACCTGCGCCACCTGCGCCACCTGCACCACCCGCACCACCTGCGCCACCTGCTAGATTCCCAGTTTCTCGATCTGCGAGATCATCTGCGTGACGCGGTTCTTGATGAGCTCCCGCTCTTCGCGCAGGGCGGAGGCTTCCGCGGTCGCGCCTTCGGCGTCGCCGAGCCGCGCGCGCATCGTGTCGATCTCGCGCTGCAGGCGCGTGACCTCATCGAGCGCCTTCGCGCGCTCGGCGCGGAGCGAATCCACCATGCCGACGAGCTGTTTGATCTTTTCTTCGAGCCGATCGATCGGCTGCAAATCGACTGAGGTCTTGGCCATGCTCTGCTCCGGATCTTTCCGCGAACGCGTGTGCGGAAATCGTGCCACGAACCCCGGCAGCAGGCAAGCGCTCATCTGCCTCGCGCGGGCCCCGAACGGTCGCACGCGAGCGCGGCGTCACCGCTCGAGCGCGCCCAGCCGCTGCCGTTCGATCTCGCGGATCGCGCCGGCGACCTCCGCCGCTTCGTCCGACGTGAGCGTGTGCGCCGTCGGCTGCAGCCGCGCCCGCAGGGTCACGGACCGGTGCCCCTCAGGAATACCCTTGCCGCGATACTGGTCGACGAACTCGATGGCCGCGATGAGCGGGCTGACGCCGCGCGCGATGCCGGCGATATCGGCCCACGTCACCGCGTCGGGGTAGGTGAGCGAGATATCCACGGCCACCGAGGGCAGTTCGGGCAGCGCGACGAACCGGTTCTCGCGCGACGGCGTGGAGACGAGACCGTCGATGTCGATCTCGAAGATCGCCGCGAACGCGTGCTTCAAGCCGGCCGCTCTCGTGCCGCGGCGATTCAGCACGCCCAACTCGCCGATCCTGCGGCCGTCGCTGACGATCGTGACGCATGCGCCCGCGTCCGCCCAGGGCGCCATGCCGGGCACAACGAGCGCCACCGGCGCCACGTGCACGCGCGCGCCGACGGCCTCGATCACGCCCTTCGCCTCCCGAAACAGCGCTTCCGCATCATCGCCCACGAATGCCGCGGCCGCCCGCTTCGACTGCGGCGGCAGCTGTTCGCTGGCAACGTCGAGGCTGGCGCGCTCGCCGGGAGGAAACACGGATCCCGTTTCGAAGATGTTGAACGAGCCGCGCCATCGAATGTTGGACTCGATCGCCCGCAGGAGGCCCGGCACCAGCGACGTGCGGAGCGTCGCCTGATCGGGCGCGGGCGGCGCGGCCAGCCGGAGGTTCGCGGCGTCGACGCTGAAGCCCGCCGCCGTCACAAAGCGTTCCTCCGTCCACGGGTAGTTGATGACTTCCTGCAGGCCGCACGAAAACGCGAGGTACTCCTTCACGCGCCGCTCGGTGCCGTGCGTGTAGTCGCGCGCGGACTTGTCGAGGCGGATCTGCGGCGCCTGGAATTCGAAGCGCTCGTAGCCGTGGAGCCGCGCGATCTCTTCAACCAGGTCGTGCGGACCGGAGATGTCCCCGGTGTTGCGCCATTCGGGCACGGTCACCGTCAGCGCATCGCCGTCGACCGTCACGCCGAATCCCAGCCGCTCGAGCGGAGCGCGGAGCTCATCGATCGACAGCGCCTTGCCGATGCGATCGCGGAGATATCCGGCGCTGGCCCGAATCTCGCCGCGCCCCGTCGCCACGTTCAGCCGATCGTCGAAGCCGGTCACCCGCGCGCCCGGATCGACGTGCCGCAGGATGTGGAAGAACAGCCGGCGGGCGTCGTCCACGCGATGGGTGGACAGCGATTTTTCAAAACGCGCAGAGGCTTCCGTGCGCACGCCATGCGCGGCGGACGTCCGGCGAATTGCGAGCGGGTCGAACGACGCGGCTTCGAGCAGGACACGGGTCGTGCCGGCCTGGATCGCCGAGTGCAGGCCGCCGATGATCCCGGCCAGGCCGACGGCGGTCGTGCGATCCGCCACCACCGCGTCCGACGATGACAGCGTGAGGTCGGTGCCGTCGAGGGCATCGAAGGCTTCATTCGGCGTGGCCCGCCGCACGGAGAGCGGCAGCGACAGCCGGTCTGCGTCGAAGGCGTGCATCGGCTGTCCCGTGGCCAGCATCACGTAGTTGGTGAGATCCGCGTACAGGTTCTTCGAGCGCTGGCCGATCGCGACGAGCCGCTGCTTCATCCACGCGGGCGTGTCCCGCACGCTGATGTGCTCGATCAGCGCCGCGGTGAATCGCCGGCACACGGCCGGGTCGATGTCCCCGATGAGCGCGGCGGGCGGCCGCGCGGGGTCTTCCGCCGGGAGCGGTGTGAGCGGCACCTGGTAGATGGCCGCCAGCTCGCGCGCCACGCCGTAGTGGCCCCAGAGGTCCGGCCGATTCGTCAGCGACTTGTTGTCGATCTCGAAAATGACGTCGCCGTCAACCTCGTGCACGCCTTCCACTTCGACGGTCGCCATCGTCAGCTGGTGCGCGATGTCGCGCGGCGCGAGCCCGGCGGGAAGCGTGGTGTAGTCCGCGATCCAGTTGAGTGAAACCTTCATCGCGGCTACCTGAACTGGGAAAGGAAGCGCAGGTCCGCGCTGTGAAAGAGGCGGACGTCGTCGATGCCGTAGCGCATCATGACCAGACGGTCGAGGCCGACGTTCACGTAGAAGCCCATCCACGCGTTGTGATCGATGCCGCCGGCGCGGAACACATTCGGGTGCGGCATGCCGCCCGGCATGACCTCGATCCAGCCGACCTGCTTGCACACCTTGCAACCCGCGCCGTTGCAGATCACGCACTCCATGTCGATTTCGAACCCGGGCTCGACGAACGGGAAAAAGCCCGCGCGCATCCGCGTACGCACCGGGCGTCCGAAGACGGTGCTCAGCACCGTGCGGATCAGCAGCTGGCCGGCGCTGAAGGGCAGATGCTTTTCGACGATGAGGGCTTCGTACTGGAAGAACGCGCGCTCGTGCCTGGCGTCGGTGGTCTCGTTGCGGAACACCCGGCCCGGGTACACAAAGCGGAACGGCGGTGTGTGTCGTTGCATGTAGCGGACGCTGCCGCCCGTGAGGTGCGGGCGGATGCAGAGGCGATCGGCGCCGCGCGCGTCTTCCCCGGAACGATCGGCCGACGCCAGCCAGTACGTGTCCATGCTCTCGCGCGCCGGATGGTCGGGCGGAAAGTTCATGTGGTCGAACTCGTAGAGCTCGCTGCTGATCTCGGGACCCTCGAAGACGTCGAAGTTCAACGCGGCGAACGCGTCGTTGAGGTCGTACATCATCTGGATCGTGGGATGCAGTCCGCCGTCGAGCGGCGCGATGCCTGGGAGGCTGACATCGAGCGGCCGGGCGAGCACCGACGAGGAGTCCATCAGCACCGCGCGGCGGCTCTCGATGGCGTCGGCCGCGTCCTGCTTGAGCGCGTTGATCGCCGCGCCGACCGTCTTCCGCTCGGCCATGTCCACCGCGCCAAGGCCCTTGAGCAACTCGGTGATCCGGCCCTTCCGGCCAAGGAGCGACACGCGCAGCTCTTCCAGCCGCTCCAGACTGGCGGCCGCCTGAATGTCGGCCATGGCGTCCCGCTGCAAAGACTGAATCGTGTCGATCATCGCGTGGCCGCTATTGTACGAAAAAAAGGAAGGCCCGGGATCTTGGCGGACACTCGACTAATCTGCGATGTTTGAATCGGTAATCGGCAATCTTTGACTGGCAATCGGGGAATCGTTAATCGCGGATCGATCATCTGGGAATCGGGAATCTGCGGATCTCATCTGGGAATCGGGAATCTACGGACGGACCTCCTTGTGGCCCTTGCCGATCGGTAATCGGGCGATTTCGAATTGGCGGCTTCGATGCGGGTTGCCGATCTCAGATCGCCGACCAATCGGATGGGTCAGCAAGCTCCGGACTCCTGTCCGCTGACATTCACCGGAGCAGAGGGGACATAATGCGCCTTGCCAGCCGCAAAAAAAGGAAGGCGCCCGACGTTCCAGGCGCCTTCCTCTCTTGGGTTTCTGACTTCTGGCTTCCAGCTGTGTTTCTGCCTTCTGCCTTAAGTCGTTCTTGCCTGTCGCGCCTTGGCGATCGACTTCTCGTTCTTCGCCTTGGCGGCGGCCGTCTTCTTCGGCTCGGCCTTCGCGATGGCGCCTTTGACCTCGTCGGCGACCTTGCCGAACGCGGCGGGATGGTTCACGGCCAGCTCGGCGAGGCTCTTCCTGTCCAGCTCGATCGCGGCGATCTTCATGCCGTTGATCAACTGACCGTAGGTGAGGCCGTGGAGTCGCGCGGCGGCATTGATGCGGACGACCCACAGCTTGCGGAAGTCGCGCTTCTTGCGGCGGCGGCCCGAGAATGCGTAGTTGTCCGCCTTGGCGACGGCTTCCTGCGCGGCCTGGTACAGCTTGCTCTTGGTGAGGAAGTATCCCTTGGCCCGCTTCAGCAGCTTCCTGCGCTTGGCGGCACGAACGGTTCCTCTCTTAACACGCGGCATGGTCTAAATTCCTCTAATCGTACGGCAGCATGCGCTTGATCTTGGGCGCATCCGCCTTGGAAACCACCACGGCTCCGCGCATATGACGCTTCCGCTGTGTGGGCTTGCTGGTGAGAATGTGGCGCTTGAACGCCTTGGTCCGCGTGAACTTGCCCGTCGCGGTCTTCTTGAAGCGCTTGGCCGCGCCTCGATGGCTCTTCAGTTTCGGCATCGTCGTCCGTCTCTTTTCGTTGTTACTCTGCTTCGCGTTCGTGTTCGGCTTCGTCGTGCTGTTTGGCGGCCACCCGCTTCGCGGCGCCGGGCTTGGGCGCCAGAATCGTGTGCAGCTGATTGCCTTCCTGCCGCGGAGAGGATTCCACCACCGCGATGTCGTCCACTTCGTCCAGCAGCCGGTCGATAATCCGGCGGCCGATTTCCGGATGCGCGTTTTCGCGCCCGCGGAAGAAGATCGTCGCTTTCACCTTGTCGCCTTCAGCCAGGAAGCGCTCGATGTGCTTCTTCTTGAACTGATAGTCGTGCTCGTCCACCTTCGGACGAAACTTGATTTCCTTCACCAGAATCACCTTCTGGTGCTTCTTCGCCGAGCGCGCCTTCTTCTGCTGCTCGTACTGGAATTTGCCAAAGTCCATGATCCGGCAGACCGGCGGCACCGCGGTGGGCGAGATCTCCACGAGATCCAGTCCCTTGCTCTTGGCCAGGGCCAAGGCCTGCGGCGGCGGCATGATGCCGAGCTGCTGCCCGTCATCGTCGATCACGCGAATTTCGCGCACCCGGATACGTTCGTTAATCCGCGTGCGATCGTCTCGCCGCGGCGTGCGATCAAAAGCGATAACTACCCCCCACTGTAAGCACCTACGCCCGCCGCGCGATCTCGTCGCGCGCCGACGTTACGAACACGTCAACCGGGGACCCGCCCTGATCGCCGCCCGCCCGCGTTCTCACTGATACGGTCCCCTCGGCCACCTCGCGGTCGCCGATGACGAGCATGTAGGGGACCTTCTGGAGCTGGGCCTCTCGAATCTTATAACCAATCTTCTCGACGCGTCCGTCCAGGGCCACCCGGAGGCCCGCGGCGGCCAGCCGGGCCCGGACGCTCTCGGCGTACTCGAGATGCCGGTCCGCGATGGGCAGCAGGATGGCCTGCACGGGCGCCAGCCATAGGGGAAACGCCCCGGCGTAGTGCTCGATCAGGATCCCGATGAACCGCTCAAAGCTGCCAAAGATCGCCCGATGGATGACCACCGGCTGGTGCTCGGCGTTGTCGGCGCCGATGTATTTGAGGCCGAATCGCGCCGGCATCTGGTAATCGAGCTGGATGGTGCCGCACTGCCACTTCCGGCCGATGGCGTCCGTGATGTCGAAATCGATCTTGGGCCCGTAGAACGCACCGTCGCCCTCGTCGATCACGTAGGCGACGCCCGCCGCCTCGAGCGCGCGCTTCAGCTCCGCTTCGGCGTGATCCCACGTCGCCCGCTCGCCCAGATACTCCACGGGCCGGGTCGAGAGCTTGACGTTGTACTGGAGGTTGAAGTCGCCGTAGACGCGCTTGACGAGGTTGAGCAGCCGCTCGACCTCCTCGCCGATCTGGGACTCCATCACGAAGCAATGCGCGTCATCCTGCGAGAACTGGCGCACGCGCGTGAGGCCCGACAACACGCCGGACGCTTCGTTGCGGTGGAGCGGGGTCTGCTCGTGAAAGCGCAACGGCAGATCGCGGTAACTGCGGGTCTCGCTGCCGAACACCAGCATGTGGCCCGGGCAGTTCATGGCCTTGGTGGCCATGTCCGCCTTCGCGGCGCTTGAACCAGGCGCCGCTTCGGCGGATGCATCCGCGTGCTTCTCGGCGTCTGCCGCGTCACGTGACTGCACCAGAAACATGTTCTCGCGGTAGTGTTGCCAGTGGCCGGAGGTCTCCCAGAGCGCCTTGTTGAAGATGATCGGGGTCTTGACCTCGTCGTATCCGGCCGGGAAGAGCACGTCGCGCATGTAGTTGGCGAGGAGGTTGTACACGAGCGTGCCCTTGCCCAGCCAGAACGCGCCCCCTGGCGCCCACTGGTGGAACATGAACAGACCGAGATCCCTGCCGAGCTTGCGGTGGTCGCGCTTCTTCGCTTCTTCGACCTGGGTCAGATGCTGCTTCAGGTCCTCGTCCTTGAAGAACGAAGTGCCGTACACGCGCTGCATCGGCTGATTGCGTGCGTCGCCCTTCCAGTACGCGTTCGAGGTGTTGAGCAGCTTGAACGCCTTGAGCTTGCCGGTGGACGGCACGTGCGGACCGGTACAGAAGTCCACGAAGGTGTCGCGGTCCTTGATCGTGTAGCAGGACACATCCTTCTGTCCCGCGGTCTTCTCTTCGATCAGCTGGACCTTGAGCGGCTCGCCGCGCTTCCGGAAAAACTCAATGGCTTCTTCACGCGGCCAGATCTGCCGTTCGTAGGCCAGGTCCTGCTGCGCCATCTCGCGCATCTTCTTCTCAATGCGCTCGATGTCCTCGGGCACGAACGGGCGCTCGACGACGAAGTCGTAGAAGAAACCGTCGTCGGTGGCTGGGCCGATGCCGCACTGGGTGCCGGGGAAGAGATTGGTGACGGCCGCCGCCAGGAGGTGCGCGGTGGAATGCCGGTACATCTGCAGGGCGTCCGGGCCCTCGGGCAGCACCAGGCGCAGCCGCGCATCGTGGTTCAGCGGGTATGTCAGGTCGACGAGCTTGTCGTCGACGTAGGCCGCAATCGCCTTCTTCACGACGGCGAGCGGCAACACGCCGGCCGCGAAGTCGCGTACAGGCGTACCCTCAGCGGCGCTGCGCTGGGATCCGTCGGGGAGGGTGATGGTCAGGGACATTGTTAGGGCAGAGGGCAAAGGGCAGAGGGCATAGGTATAAGGAAGAGGGGATAGGGAGTAGGGAGATCATTGGGCTCGAGGGTTGGCCCTCTGCCCTTTGTCCTTCGACCTTTACCTCTGTCTTTTGCCCTCTGCCCTTTGCCCTAACGCGATTGCCCGAAGGGCTCGCGGTGTTGGTAGGCACGCGCGGACTCGAACCGCGGACCTCCTGCATGTCAAGCAGGCGCTCTAACCAGCTGAGCTACGCGCCTATCTGTCGCGAACATCGCGCCAAATACGAACGATAAGTATAGCTGCTTCGATTGAATCTGGCTATGGTTGCTTCAGTCCCTGCACCCGCACGTCTATGCGGCTTTCGCGACCTTCAAACGCTCAACGGCCTTCGCGCGCATGTCGTCGGTTGCCGGCGCGGCCTCGCCGAACTCCACGCTCGGCTCGTCCACGGCGACCTCCGGCGCGAGACCCTTCTCGAGAATGGTCGCGCCGGCATTCGTGAAGTAGCGCCGGTAGGTCATCCACAATCCGAAGTTCTCCGGCAGCTTCACCAGGTGCTGTTCGGCCGCCAGACCCGCGGTGCGCTCGCCGATCAGCTCCGCGCGTTTGTTGCCCGACAACGCCGCGGCGAAGACTTCCGCGGGGCCCGATGTGCCGAACGACTGCAGCACGACGACAGGAATCGTCAGCGCCTTGTTGCCGGCCGGCGCACTGAAGACTTCCTTGTCGGCATTGTCGCGACCCGCGCGCGTGGCGATCGTGCCGCTGGCCACGAACACCTCCGCGGCCGTGATGGCCTCGTCGTACGAGCCGTCCGCGACGTTGCGGATATCGAGGATCAGCCCCTTGGCGCCCTGCTGCTGCAGCTTCTCGGCGTGCTGCCGCACGGCCTCGGCCACGCCGCCGGCGCGGGCTGCGGCGAAGGTCCGGATCCGCAGGTACCCGACGCCGTTCGTGGCGTCGAGCTCGCTGGTGACGATCGCCGGGTCGAGCTTCTCGCGCGTGAGCACGACGTCGCGCGGTTCGGCGGCGTTGTTGCGAATGATCACGAGCTTGACCGACGAGCCGATGGCGCCCCGCAGCAGGCGCGTGGCGGTGAAGGCCGACATGTCGCGGGTGGGCGTGCCGTCGATCGCGCGGACGAAGTCGCCGCTGCGAAGGCCGGCGCGCGCGGCGGGGGAGCCGTCTTTCACGCCCAGCACGCGGATCCAGAACTGGCGGGTGATCACCAGGCCCGGATCGCCATCGCCGAGCGGCGTCTTGTTTTCAACGAGCGCCACTTCGGCCGGCGGCAGAAACGCGCTCGACGCGTCGAGGCTTTCGGCCAGCCCGCGCATGGCGCCGTCCATGATCTTTTCCGGATCCACGTCTTCAACGTACGCGCCGGTCACGAGCGACACGACGTCCTCAAACACGCGAAGATGCTCGAACCCCTTCTGCGGCGGCGCCGGCGCGCCCAGCAGGCCGCCCACGGCGGCAACAATCACGAGCGGCGTCGACAGCCCGAGCAGAATCCAGCGCGACTTTGGTGACATAGATGATCCGATTGTAGCCGGGTTACCTGCCGCCTGCGAACAACGGCTTCCCGTCGATCGCCTTGGGAATCGGCACCCCAAAGTGCTGCAGGACCGTCGGTGCGATATCCATGATGTCGGGCGTCTTGGTCAAAATCGGACGGTTGGTGATCAGCACGCCCGCCGTCGTCTGGTAGTCGAAGCCGCCGTGATCGCCCGACCACTTCTTGTCGTTGTCGTACACGATGCCCTTGGGCGTGCCGCCGAGCGTGGTCTGCCACGACACGCGGTACCCGTCCTCGAATCCCATCTGCAGATCCGCGGCGTTGCCCAGGAACTCGCCCGTATACACATCGTCGCGCTTGTAGACCGAGCGGACGATGTGCTGCTTGGTGTCGGGGTCGATCAGATCGGCCACGAGCTTCTTGCTGAGTTCGTCGGCGAGTTGCGTGTATTCCGCGCCGGGACTCACGATGCCCTGGGCTTCACGGCCGCGCAGGTTGAAATACACCTGGCCGAGCCCCATCGCGTACGCGCGCGTGCGGCTCCAGTCCACGTTCTCCCAGAACGAGCCGGCGCCGAACAGATCTTCCAGCTTCTTCTCGCCCTGGTCGCCCTGGCCCTTGAGCACCATGTACCCGTTCTCGACGAGCCAGGTGTTGACGTTGACCGACTTGCGCCACGAGTGAAAGCCGTGGTCCGACACGATCATCACGTCGACGCCGGGTTCGAGGTGCTCGAGCACTTCGCCGACGAAGTTGTCGGCGCGGCGGTAGACGCGCAGGATCGAGTCGCCGTATTTCTCGGCCAGGTCCGCGCGGTACATGGGTGACGCCGGATCCGTCAGCCGCCACATCATGTGCTGCACGCGATCGGTGCTCTCGATCACGCCGACGAGCACATCCCAGTTGCCCTTCGTGAGCCGGTTGAGAATGACCTGCGCCCGATCGTCGAA
>JAKALV010000095.1 GCA_021824055.1 Acidobacteriota bacterium | reverse complement strand
GAGAGAAACGCGAACACCCGCGCGCGGGCATAGAGCGTCTGCAGTTCATCGTCCGGCACGTAGCGGCGCCATTCCACATGATCGGCTACGCCCGCGGCGGCGGCGAGCTGATCGGGATCGATCGGCGGCGTGGAACGGCTCTCGCCGACCAGCACGAGCCGGGCGTCGGGCACCTGACCGACGACGGAGGCGAATGCCGCGATGAGATCGGGCACGCCGCGGCGCGCGAAGATCGATCCCGCGTAGAGCACGAGGCGAGGCCGGTTGGCGGCGGGCGTGATCACACTCCTGACGCTGAGCGGTGGCCCGGGCGGCGCCAGATGGACATCGCTGCGTTTCATTCCGAGGTATCGCTGCAGCTCCGCGGCGGAGTACTCCGAGATCGTAATCACACCCGCCGCCTTGCGCGCCGTGGCGCGCGTGAGCCACCGGCGGCGCAGCCCTTCCCGCCAGCGGAAGCCCTCGGGATGCGCGTAATAGGACAAGTCGTAAATCGCCGCCACGAACGGACAGTGCAGCCGCAACGGGGCCGTATAGCCCGCCGCAAAGAAGACGTCCGCATTGAGTCGACGGACGATCGCGGGCAACGCCGTCTGCTCGAACCATGTACCCGTCGAAGAGGCGGCCACCGTCTCCACGGCGATCCGCGGTCCAAGCGCCGTCAGTTCGTCCGGGACGTCGCCGGGCACGATCACGCTGATCCGGTGCGTGTGAGATGTGCGGGCCCACTCGGTGAGGAGACCGAGCAGATATCGGCCGACGCCGGTGGGCCGGCCGGCAAGCTCGCGCCCGTCAATCACGATGTGCAGGGCGGTGGGCTCAGCCACGGCGGTTCGCCTGTTTCGCAGCGATCGCCAGCTGCCACGCTTCCCGGGTGCGCGCGGCCGTCATATCCCAGGAGTACGCGGCGGCGCGGGCGCGGCCACGTTCCGCCATCCTTCGCCGCAGGTGCGCGTCATCGATCACGCGCGTCAGCGCGGCCGCCAGGGCCGCCGGGTCGAGCGGATCGAACAGTAGGCCGGCATCGCCCACGACTTCCGGTAGGGCGCCGCGATTGCTGGCGATCACTGGCACGCCCAGCGTCATGGCTTCGAGCGCGGGGATGCCGAACCCTTCCATGAATGACGGCATGACAAGGACCAGCGCGCCGGCGACGAGCGCGCGCCGGTCGCTCGGCGCGACATACCCGGGGAAGTCCACTCGCCCCGCCAGCGGCGCGGTGCGGGCGCGATCGAGCCAGGCCGCCGATCCCTCGCCCGGTTGTCCCGCGAGCACCAGCCGGGGGCCGTCCGCGCGCCCGGCTGTGAGCTGGGCGTACGCGTCGAGCAGCACGCCCACGTTCTTGCGCGGTTCGAGCGATCCGAGGAAGAGCACGTAGCCGCCGGCCGGCTCGGATTCGCGCGGTGCCCAGTCGGGCGCCCCGGGCGAGCACACGGAGATGCGGTCCGCCGGCACGCCCAGGCGTCGTTCGACCTCGCCGGCCGTGAATCGCGACACCGCGATGACGCGGTCGGCCATTCGCGCGTGGGCCGGCGCCAGCGCGGGATAGTCGCGCCGGATTTCCGCCGACGTACGCTCGGGGTGATCGAGAAAGTCGAGATCGTGGATCGTGACCAGACGTGCGGCGTGGCGCGCCGGCATCAGCAGCGGATGCAGGGACTGGACGACGTCGAACGGACTTCCCGCGAGCGCCTCAACGGGCGGCCAGCCCCATCGGTGCCACGCGTAGTTGAGCGGACGCACGGGCCACCGGCAGTCGATCACGGCGGCGCCGGGGATCACGGCCGGGTCGAGGCGGTCGGTCCAGGACGACGAGAACAGGAAGAGGGATTCGGTGTCGCCCTTCGCGTGTGGCGGTGTGCGCACCAGGGCGCGCGCCAACTCATGAACATATTCCCCGACCCCGGTGCGCGTACGCAGGGCGGGGCGATAGTCGACAAGAGTGCGCACGGTCGTGGAGAATGATACCCATGAAAATCGTGGTCGTGGGGACCGGGTACGTCGGGCTGGTGGTTGGCGCGTGTTTCGCGGAAACGGGCAATGACGTGGTCTGCGTGGACAAGATGGCCTCCAAAGTGGCGGCGCTCAAGCGTGGGAAGATGCCGATTTATGAGCCGGGCCTCGAGGAGTTGGTCGTCCGCAACGCCAATGAAGGCCGGCTGACGTTTGCCACCCGGTTGGGACCGGCGGTGGAGAAGGCGGAAGTGGTGTTCATCGCCGTCGGTACGCCGATGGGCGAGGACGGCTCGGCGGATCTGCAGCATGTCCTCTCGGCCGCGGCCGAGGTCGGCCGCGCGATGCGCGGCTACACCGTGATCGTCGACAAGAGCACCGTGCCGGTGGGCACGGCCGAGCGCGTACGGCAGGCCGTGCGCAAGGAAACCGCGCAGCCGTTCAGCGTGGTCAGCAATCCCGAATTTCTGAAGCAGGGCGCGGCGGTGGAGGATTTTCTCAAGCCGGATCGCGTGGTGATCGGCGCCAACGACCAGAAGGCCGCCGACATCATGCTGGAGCTGTACCGTCCGTTCACGCTCTCGGGGGCGCCCGTCATGGTGATGGATTGCGCCAGCGCCGAGATGTGCAAGTACGCGGCGAATGCGATGCTGGCGACCCGGATTTCGTTCATGAACGAGGTCGCCAACGTGTGCGAGTTGTACGGCGCCGATGTCGACCAGGTCCGCCGCGCGATCGGCACCGACCGGCGCATTGGTCCGGCGTTTCTGTTTCCCGGAATCGGCTACGGCGGCAGTTGCTTTCCGAAAGACGTGAAAGCGATGACGAAGTTCTCGTCGGACAAGCGCTACCGGTTCAAGATTCTCGAAGCGGTGGAGTCGGTCAACCAGGCGCAGAAATCGCGGCTGCTGGTCACGCTCGACCGGGTCATGGGCGCGTCGCTGAAGAAGAAGACCGTGGCCGTCTGGGGGCTGGCGTTCAAGCCGCGCACCGACGACATGCGCGAAGCGCCGGCCGTGCCGATCATCGAGGGATTGCTGGCGCGCGGCGCGACGGTGAAGGCGTACGATCCGCAGGCCATGCCCGTCGCGACGCACATCTTCGGATCCAGGATCACGTTCGCGAAGAATGCCTACGCGGCCTTGAAAGACGCGGACGCGCTGCTGATCGTCACCGAATGGAACGAGTTCCGTGAACCCGACTTCGAGCGCATGAAGACGCTGATGCGGCGTCCGCTGATCCTGGACGGCCGCAACATCTACCAGCCGGCGCAGGCGCGCGCGGCCGGCTTCACCTACGCCTCCATCGGCCGGCCGTGAGTACCGTCCTCGTGACGGGTGGGGCCGGGTACATCGGCAGCCACGCCGTCAAGGCGCTCGCCCAGGCCGGATACGACGTCGTGATCTACGACGATCTGTCGGCGGGGCATCGCGACGCCGTCGAGGCCATCGCCACCCGAATGCCGGGGCGCGTGATCCGGCTGATCGAAGGCGACGTCGCCGACCGCGCGCGCGTGACCGCGGCGATCCGATCGAGCGGGGCGGCGGCGGTGATGCACTTTGCCGCGAAATTGAGCGTCGGCGAGTCGGTCACGGCGCCGTTGAAGTACTACGCCACGAACGTCACCGGCACCTTGACGGTGCTGCAGGCGATGGCCGAGTGCGGCGTGGACGCGTTTATTTTCTCCTCCACGGCGGCGACCTTCGGCGAGCCGGCGCGCACGCCGATCGACGAAACGCATCCGCAGCAGCCGATCAACGCCTACGGAGAATCCAAGCTGGCGGTCGAGCGCGCGCTGCCGCACCTCGAGCGCGCGCACGGCATCCGCGCAGTGACGCTGCGCTATTTCAACGCGGCGGGCGCGGATCCGGACGGGTGGATCGGCGAAGACCATTCGCCCGAGGAGCACCTGATCCCGCGCGCGCTGGCCGCGGCCGATCGTGGCGCCGCGCTGACGGTGTTCGGCAGCGACTATCCGACGCCTGACGGCACGTGCGTGCGCGACTTCGTCCATGTCACGGATCTGGCGCAGGCGCACCTGCTCGCGCTGGAGCATCTCGAGCGCGGCGGCGGGTCGGGGGATTACAACCTCGGCAACGGGCAGGGCGTGTCGGTGCGCGAGCTGATCGCCAGCGTTGAACGCGTCACGGGCCGGGAGGTCGCCGTGGTGGCAGGGCCCCGGCGCGCCGGCGATCCGGCGGCCCTGGTCGCCTCCAGTGCGCGTATCATGCGCGAACTGCGCTGGCAGCCGCGCCTGGCCGCGCTCGACGATATCGTCGCGACGGCGTGGCGCTGGCACCACGCCCATCCGAACGGGTATCGCAGCGCGGAGCAGGATTGAACGGGTGACTGACTTTCTTCGACTGCTGGAGCACGCCAAGCCGTACCGCGGACGCCTGGCCATGGCCATGGTGGCGATGACGGCCTACGCGGCGTCGCAGTCGGCGTTTCTGTACATCATCCAGCGGATCATCGACAAGGTGCTGGCCCAGGGCACGGGCTTGAACTGGGTCATCGCGGCCATTCTGATCCTCTCGGTCGTCCGCGGGTTCTCGAGTTACGCGTCGGCGTACCTGATGACGGATGTCGGCCAGCGGGTCGTGCGCGATTTGCGCGAGCGGTTCTTCGGGCACGTGCTGCGCCAGTCGGCCACGTTCTTTTCCCGCCGGTCGTCCGGCCAGCTGCTGTCGCGGCTGACGAACGACGTCGCGCAGATTCAACGCGCGGTCTCCGAGACCACCGGCGATCTCATCCGCGAGTCGCTGACGCTGGTCGGCTACATCGTCTACATGTTCTATCTGCAGTGGGAGCTCGCGCTGGTCTGCGCCGTCACCGCGCCGCTCGTCGTCTACCCGCTCAGCCAGCTCGGCCGGCGCGTGCGCGGGCAGACGCGGCGGAGCCAGGAGGAACTGGAGAACCTGACGCACATCGCGACGGAGGCGTTCACCGGGCATCGCATCGTGAAGGCGTTCGGCGCCGAGGCGCGCGAAACGGACCGGTTCCACCGGGCGTCGATGCAGCTGTACCGCACCTACATGCGCGTGACGAGCCTCGTGGCGTCGCTGCCGCCGCTCATGGAGTTTGTCGGCGGCCTCGCGGTCATCGGCGTCCTGTGGTACGGGCAGAACCGGATCGCGCGCGGCCTGCTGACGGTGGGCGAGTTCACCGGGTTCCTGGCGGCGGCGCTGTTGATGTATCAGCCGCTCAAGCGGCTCAGCGGCGCCAACGCCAGCGTGCAGCAGGCGCTGGCGGCGTCGACCCGCATTTTTGAAATGCTCGATCGGCACACGGAAGTGACCGACAAGCCCGGCGCGCCCGCCTTGGCGCCGCTGGTCTCCGGCGTCGAATATCGCGACGTCGGATTCGCGTATGACGATGAGCCGGCGCGGTTCATCGTCCGCCATGCGTCGTTCTCAGTGTCGAAAGGGCAGGTGGTCGCGCTGGTCGGCTTGAGCGGCGCCGGCAAGACCACGCTGGTGAATCTGCTGCCGCGCTTCTACGACGCGACGGAAGGCGCGGTGCTCGTCGACGGCGTCGACATCCGCGACGTTACCCTGCGGTCGTTGCGCGAGCAGATCGCGCTCGTGACGCAGGAGACCGTGCTGTTCGACGACACGATCGCCGAGAACATCGCGTACGGCCGCCCGAACGCGCCCCGAGCGGCGGTGGAAGCCGCGGCCCGCGCCGCGCACGCGCACGCGTTCATCACGGCCATGCCCGCCGGGTACGAGACGCGGATCGGCGAACGCGGCCAGCGGCTGTCCGGCGGCCAGCGGCAGCGGCTCGCCATCGCCCGCGCGCTCCTGCGCAACAGCCCGTTGTTGATTCTCGACGAGGCGACCTCGTCGCTCGATGCGGAAAGCGAGTCGCTCGTGCAGGACGCGCTGGCCACGCTGATGCAGAACCGCACGACGTTCGTGATCGCGCATCGGTTGTCGACCGTGCGCCGCGCGGATCTGATCGTGGCGCTCGAGAAGGGCCGCGTCGCGGAGATCGGCACGCACGAGGAACTGGTCAACAAGCCGGAGGGCGTCTACGCGCGCCTCTACGCGCTGCAGATGTTCGACGAACGCGAGCCGGCCGAACCCGGCGACCAGAGCAAGGAGCCGACGTGATTCGATCCATGACCGGGTTTGCCTCCATCAGCCGGGAAGACGGTGGACAGAAGGTGAGCGTGACCGCCAAGTCGGTCAACCATCGGTTTCTGGACATTCAGATCAAGGCGCCCGGATCGCTGGCCGGCGTGGAAGGCCGGCTGCGCGCCGCGATCCAGCAGCGGCTCACGCGCGGGCGCATCGAGATCTCGATCGCGCTCGAGCTGTCGGTGGCGCCGTCCTACGGCGTCACGCTCAATGAGGACGTGGTGCGGCAGATCGTGACGGTGATTGACGAGGCGCGCGCGCGCGGGCTCGTGAGCGGCGGACTGACGGTGTCCGACCTGCTCCGCCTGCCGCAGGCGATCGAGATCAGGGCCGAGACCGCCGGGCCGGCGGCGGTGCCCGAGTCGGCCGTCGCGCTCGTCGAGCACACCGTGACCGACGCCATCGACGCGCTGTCGATCATGCGCGCGACGGAGGGCGGGTTTCTGCAGCACGACCTCGACACGCGGTTGCACACGTTGGGCCGCCTCGTCGACGAGATCGAGCGCGAGGCGCGCGCGGCGCAGCAGTCGCTCGAGGCGCGTTTGCGCGCCAGGCTGGCGGAGCTGCCGGCGGATCTGGCCGCCGAGCCGGTCACGGCGACGCAGGAGATCGTCCGGTTCATCGCGCGCTCGGATATCGACGAGGAGATGACCCGGTTGCGCGGACATTTTTCGCATTGGCTGGCATTGGTCGATTCGGCCGAGCCCTGCGGGCGTAAGCTGGATTTTCTGGTCCAGGAGATGAACCGCGAGATCAACACCATCGGATCGAAAGCGGAGGGCACCCGTGTGCCGGAGCTCGTCGTGACGGTCAAGGCGGAGCTCGAGCGGGTCAAGGAGCAGGTGCAGAATGTCGAGTAGCGGTCTTCTGTTCGTCGTGTCGGCGCCGTCGGGCACGGGGAAGACCACGGTGGTGGAGCAGCTCGTGAAGATCGTACCCACCCTCGAGATGTCGCGGTCGTACACGTCCCGGCCGCCGCGCTCGAACGAGCGGGACGGGGTTGACTATAATTTTGTGAGCCGCCAGGAGTTCGAGGAGCGCATCGCCCGGGGAGACTTCCTCGAATACGCCGACGTGTTCGGCAATTACTACGGGACGGGCAAGGCCGAAACCGAGGCCCGTCTGGCCAGCGGCCGTGATCTGGTGCTGGTGATCGACGTGCAGGGCGCGCGGCAGGTGCGCGAGCGGCGGCCGGGTACCGTCGGCATCTTCGTCCTGCCGCCGTCGTTCCAGGTGCTGGAGCATCGCTTGCGTGGCCGGAGCCAGGATCCGGAGGCCGCGATTCAGCGGCGGCTGGCCACCGCGCGCAGCGAAGTGTCGGCGGTGTCGGAATATGACTACGTCGTGATCAACGACGAGCTCGACCGGTGCGTCACGGAACTGCGCGGCATCGTGCTGGCCGAGCGGGCGCGGCGCGACCGGCGCGCGAACGTGATCGTGCCGATCGCGAAAACGTTTCAATAGGCAGTGGAAGGCCAGGAGCATCAGATGACCGACAAAGCGAACGCCGTCACCCGTCCGAAGAATGCGTTTCAATTCGCCACCGTGGCATCCGCGCGCGCGCGGCAGTTGCAGGCCGGCTGCGTGCCCAAGATGGAAGGCTCGGCGAAGATGGCGCGTCGCGCGCAGCAGGAAGTGGCCAACGGCCTGGTGAAACAGGTTCCGCCCGCTGACGCCGACTCGAAGTAAGCGGCCATGAGCCTGGTCTGCCTCGGCGTGTCGGGCGGCATCGGCGCCTACAAGGCGGTCGAAGTGGCGCGCCTGCTGCAGAAGCGCGGCCACGAGGTGCAGGCCGTGATGACGCGGTCGGCCCGGAAGTTCGTCGGCCCGGTCACCTTCGAAGCGATCACGCGGCGGCCCGTGATCACGGGGCAGTTTGCGCCGGGATTGAACTCCAACGTGGAGCACATCGCGCTGGCGTCCGGCGCGGATCTGCTGCTCGTGGCGCCGGCGACGGCCAACATCATCGGCAAGTTCGCGAACGGCATCGCCGATGACTTCCTGACCTCGCTCCATCTGGCCACGCGGGCGCCGATCCTGATGGCGCCGGCCATGAACACCAACATGTGGGAGCACCCGGCCGTGCAGGAGAACATGCGGCGGCTGACCGCGCGCGGCGTGCGGTTCGTCGATCCGGGCGAGGGCTATCTGGCGTGCGGCTGGATCGGCAAAGGGCGGCTCGCCGAGCCGGAGGCGATTGCCGCCGCGGCGGACCGGCTGTTGCGGCCGGCACAGACGCTGGTCGGCCAGCGCGTGCTCGTGACCGCGGGGCCGACCTACGAGGATCTGGATCCGGTGCGGTACATCGGGAATCGGTCCAGCGGCCGCATGGGATTTGCGATCGCCGACGCCGCGGTGGCGCGCGGGGCCGAGGTGCGCCTGGTCGTCGGGCCGACCAGCGTGGCGCCGCCGGCCGGAATGAACGAAGTGGCGCACGTGCGCAGCGCCTCCGAGATGCACGCGGCCGTGATGGCGTGGCGCGACTGGGCGAGTGTCATCGTGATGGCTGCCGCGGTCGCCGACTACACGCCCGCCGAAGGCACGGCCGACGCGAAGATCGCAAAGGGCGGCCCGATGACGATGCCGCTGGTCCGCACGCGGGACATCCTGATGGAACTGGGCGCGGCACGTGGCGACGAGCGGCGGCCGCTGCTGGTGGGATTCGCCGCCGAGACCAGCGACGCGGTGAGCAAGGCGCAGGAGAAGCTCGCGCGTAAGCACGTCGACCTGATCGTGGCCAACGACGTGACGGCGCCCGGCGCGGGATTTGATGTCGAGACCAATCAGGTGGCGCTGGTGTCGGCCGGCGGCGTGCGCGAGCTGCCGCTCCTGCCGAAGCGCGAAGTGGCGGACGCCATTCTGGACCGCGTGCAGGACCTGATCGGCGCCGAACGGGCGCGCGTGGCGAGTCGCCGGTGAGCCACCGCGACGACGTCGGCGCGCATCTTCAATATTTCGCGGAGCTCGGCGTTGCCGGGGTGTCGAAGGACCCGGCCTGGACCACGCGCGAACCTGAACCCCACGAACCCCACGAACCTCACGAACCCCACGAACCTCACGAACCCCACGAACCCCACGAACCCCACGAATCCGTCGCCCCCTCCCTGCCCCAGATCCGCGCCGACCTGGGCGACTGCACGCGCTGCAAGCTGCACAGATTGGGTCGCAAGCAGATTGTTTTCGGCGTGGGGAATCCGAACGCCGACCTGATGTTCGTGGGCGAGGCGCCGGGCGCGGATGAAGATGAGCAGGGCGAGCCGTTCGTTGGCCGCGCGGGCCAGCTGCTGACGAAGATCATCGAAGCCATCGGCTTGAAGCGCGACGATGTCTACATCGCGAACGTCCTCAAGTGCCGGCCGCCCGCCAATCGCGCGCCCGAGCTCGACGAGGTCGCTAAGTGCGAGCCGTTCCTGTTCCGGCAGATCGACACGGTGCGGCCGCGCGTGATCGTCGCGCTCGGCACCCACGCGGCGCACGCGCTGCTGAAAGTTGACACGCCCATTTCCAGGCTCCGCGGACAGGTCTTCGACTTCCGCGGCAGCGCCAAGCTGATTCCGACCTTCCATCCCGCGTATCTGCTTCGGAGTCCCGATCGCAAGCGCGACGTGTGGGAGGACATGAAGAAAGTCCGTGCTCTCCTCAACGGCGAGTAAGCCTCCAGTCCAGCGATTGATATCCGTCGCCGTGCCTGTGCCCGGGCTCGGCCTGCTGACCTATGTCGTGCCGGACGCCGTGAGGACGCCGCCGAAGGGCGCGCGCGTGTCGGCGCCGCTCGGCACCCGGCTGGTCGTGGGCGTGGTGGCGGCGATCGACGCGCCGCCGCCCGCGGATTCGACGACGCTGCGCGAGATCGCCGCCGTGATCGACGACACGGCGTTTCTACCGGGCGCGGTGGTCGATATCGCCATGTGGGTGGGCGAGTACTACGCGTCCGGCCCGGGCGAGTCGCTGACGATGGCGATGCCGCCGTCCGCGCGCCGCGGCGAGGTGGATGCGTTCCGCATGGTGTCGTTCGCGGAACTGGTCGACCCGCAACTCGATCCGGCCCATCTCAGAGGCGTCAGACAGCGCGATGCCGTGATCGCGCTTCGCGCCGCGCCGGGCGCGCGGCTGGCGCTGGCCGACCTCGAGAAACGCGGCGTCAGCCGCGCGAGCGTGAAATCGCTGGCCGGCGCCGGCATTGTCCGCCTCATCGAGGAGGTGGCGGAGCGCGATCCCTTCGTGAGCGACGCCGGCGAGGATCGCTGGGCGGTCGGACAGGCGCGCGAGCCGGACCGGCAACTGACGGTGGGGCAGACGGCGGTGCATGAGCGGCTGTGCGAGTTGGCGTCGCTGCACGAGTTCAAGGCGGTGCTCCTGCAGGGCGTCACCGGCTCCGGCAAGACGGAAGTGTATTTGCAGCTGGCCCGGCGCGTGATCGCCGAGGGCCGCCGCGTCGTGATGCTCGTGCCGGAGATCGCCCTGACTCCCGCCGTGGCCGGCACGTTCCGCGCGCGATTTGGTTCACGCGTCGCGATTCAGCACAGCGGCCTGGCCGGGGGCGAACGCCACGACCAGTGGCATCGCATCCGCCGGGGCCAGATCGACGTGGTCGTGGGCACGCGCTCGGCGATCTTTGCGCCCATCGAGCACGTCGGCCTGATCATCGTCGATGAGGAGCACGACGGTTCGTACAAGCAGGATGAGTCGCCGCGGTACAACGGCCGCGACGTGGCCGTGGTCCGCGCCCAGAAGGAATCGGCGCTGGTCGTGTTCGGCACCGCCACGCCGTCGCTCGAGACGGCGGCGAACGT
>JAKALV010000094.1 GCA_021824055.1 Acidobacteriota bacterium | reverse complement strand
TCATCTGCAAGACCTGTCATCAATCGTTTGAATTCCTGAGTTCGGACATCGAGGCGCTGATCGAAGAGGTGGCCTCGGCGCGCGAGTTCACCGTGCGCCAGTCGATGCTGCAGGTGTACGGCACGTGCCGGTGGTGCGAGCAGGGCGTGAAGCCGCCCGCGCTGGCGCCGGCCGAACTGCTGTTCGCGCGCGACGCGATCCGGATCGCGATCGCCACCGAGCGCAGCGGCCGCGAGTTCTACACCCGCGCCGCGCGCGTCACGCGCGACGGCCCGGGGCGCCGCATCTTCCAGCGGCTCGCCGGTGAAGAGGTGGAGCATCTGCGCAAGCTCGAGCGCCGGTACGAGGAACTGCTGCATCAGCAGCCGACGCTCGAGTCGCAGCCGACGTTTCTGTTTTTCAAAGGGGCCGCCAACGGGCTGTTCGCCGAAGGCACGTCGGAGCTGGGCGACGGCGTCGACGAGGGCAAGGCGCTGCTGATCGGGATCCGGTGCGAGCGTGGGTCGCACGCGTTTTTCAAGAAATACGGCGAACGATTCGAGGAATCCGAAGGCAAGCGGATCTTTCTCGAGTTCGCCGACGAGGAGCGCGAGCATCTGGACCTGCTGCTGCGCGAGTACCGGCACCTGGTCGCGCGGCAGCGCCGCGCGTCCGCGGCGGCGGGCAAGCGCCCGGCGCCGAGCCGCCGCCGGCGTCCCGCGTGATCGACCTTCACCTGCACACGACCGCGTCGGACGGCCGGGCCACGCCCGAGGCGCTGGTGCGCGAGCTGATCGACGCGGGCATTACGATTTGCGCCGTCACCGATCACGACACGACGGACGCGATCGAGGCGGTCACGCGCCTGGCCGGCGCGCACGGCATCCGCGTGGTTCCCGGCATCGAGATCACCGCGGTGGCCGGCGACGAAGACGTGCACATGCTGGGGTACGGATTCGACGCGGCCCACGCGGGGCTGGTGGCGTTTCTCGAGACGCAGCGCGCCGACCGGCGACGGCGTCTCGACGAGATGAACGCGCGGCTGGCGGCGCTCGGCGTGCCCGTGGATCTGTCGGTGGAACTGGCGGCGCACAGTCGCGGCGGGGGCAAGGCGCTGGGCCGGCCGTTGCTCGCCGCCGCGCTGGTGCGCGCCGGGCATGTGGCCGGCATGAGCGAGGCGTTCGAGAAGTTCCTCGGCCGGGGCCGGCCGGCATTCATCGCGCGCGTGGGCGCCTCGCCGGCCGAGGTCGTGTCGCTCGTGCACGAGGCCGGCGGGCTGGCGTCCATTGCCCATCCGGTGAAGTTGAAGCGCGACGCGATGATCGAACCGCTCGCCGAGGCCGGCCTCGACGCCATCGAGGTGTTTCATCCCGATCATGACTTCAACGCCGTGACGCACTACCGCCAGCGCGCCGGGCGACTGGGGCTGATCGTCACCGGTGGATCCGACTTTCACGGCCGCGACAGCGGACGCGTCAACTCGGTGGGGCGTGTGACGCTGCCGGCGGAGGACTTCGCGCGGTTCGCCGAACGCCTGCGCCCATGACGCCGGCGTCGCCGTTGTTCGCCCTGACCGGTGTCATCAAGCCGTTCGGCGGGCCGATGCCGCTGCGCGTGGCGCAATTTCAATTCGCGCCCGGCGACCGCGTGGTGCTGTCCGGACTCGACGCGCTGGCCGCCGAGATGTTCATGCACATCCTGACCGGCGCCGCGCTGCCGGAATCGGGCCGCGTGGAAGTGTTCGGCCGCGCCACCGATCAGATCGAGACCGATACGGCCTGGCTCGCGTCGCTCGACCGGTTCGGCCTCGTCTCCAATCGCGCGGTGCTGCTCGAGCAATCCACCATCGCCGAGAACCTGGCGCTGCCCCTCACGCTGTCGATCGATCCGATGGCCCCGGACGTGCGGGCGGCGGTGGCGCGCATGGCCGCCGACGCCGGGTTGGACGCATCGCGGCTCGACGCGCCGGCGGGCACGATGACGCCGGGCGAGCGGATGCGGGCGCATCTGGCGCGCGCGATCGCCACGGATCCGGACGTGCTGTTGCTCGAGCATCCGACGGCCACGCTGGGCGATGGCGGGGCCGCGTTCGGCGACACGCTGCGCACGCTGAGCGACACGCGCGGACTGGCGTGGTTCGCGATCAGCGAGGACGCGGCGTTCGCGCGCGCCAGCGGGGGACGCGCGCTCCGCCTGAATCCGTCGACCGGTGACGTGCGCCCGGCCGGCGGATTCTGGCGGCGCTGGTTTACTTCATGAGGACGCCGCAGGCCACTCTCGGTCCGCCGCTCAGACCGGATTTCGCTTCGCCGGTGACGCCCTGATCGGGATTCGCGTGAATCACGATCGCCGTGCCGTCCGCGTCAAACACCGACAACGGGCCCGGTCCGAGGGTGATGCGCGTGGTTGTGGCCTTCCAGGTGGCCGTGCCGTTCGCGCCGACCACGAGGTTCGGGAGGTCGCCCATGTGGTACGGATGATTCATGTCCGGGTCGGTCATGCCGTTCGGACCCGGATCGAAATGGCCGCCGGCCGACGTGAATCCGGGCGCTTCGCACCGGCCGATGGCGTGCAGATGAATGCCGTGGGTGCCGGGCTTGAGGCCGTTGACGTTGACCGTGATTTCGACCGCCATGCTGCCGGTCGGGAATTGGGCGTCGCTCGCGCCGGTGCCCACCGGGACTTCCCGCATCGTGACGGTGCCGAAGATGCGGTCGCCGCCGAGCGTGGCTTTCGCGGTGAGCGGGGCCGCCGCCTGGTGCGCGGCGAGCGCGGCGGCGGATGAAAAGACCAATGCGCCGGCAAGGACGACGTGGGTGATGCGAGACATGGAACCTCCCGGGATGTCCGGGATTGTACTCTGGTGATGAGCCGAAACATGAAGATCCTCGTGCTGTTTGATATCGATGGCACGCTCGTGCTGACCGGGCGCGCCGGGGTTCGCGCGCTGGATCAGGCGCTGGCCGACGTGTGCCGCGTTCCGCATCCGCTCGAGGGCGTGGCGTTCGCGGGCCGGACCGACCGCGCGATCATCACCGACGCGCTGCAGCACATCGGCGCCGAGATGAGCGAGGCCGCGCTCGATGCCGTGCGTGAACGGTACTGTGTCCACCTCGCCGCAGAGGTCCGGCGCGACTCGCCGCACCCCAAGTGCGTGCTCCCCGGTGTGAGCGCGGCGCTCGACGCGCTGGCCGTGCTCGAGGCCGGCGGTCACGTCGCGGTGGGATTGCTGACCGGCAATTTCAGGCGCGGGGCCGAGATCAAGCTCGGGCATTTCGACTTGTGGCGGCGGTTTCAGTTTGGCGCGTTCGGCGACCATCACGCCGACCGGCGTGATCTGGTGCCCGTCGCGATCGACGCGGCCGCCCGCGCCGGCGCGGGAACGTTCGCTCCGTGCGATGTCGTCATCATCGGCGACACGCCGGCCGATGTGGACTGCGCGCAGGCGCACGGCGCGCGCGCCATTGCCGTGGCCACGGGCCCCTTCAGCGTGGACGCGCTGGGCGCGACGGGCGCGGACGTGGTCGTGCCGGACTTGTCAGACTGGAACGCGGCCTGGAACGCGGTCTATCCCTTCAAGCCGACCCAGTAGGCGAGGAGCTTGGGCGCTTCGTAGAACACCGTGCGGAATCCGGGGCGCGTCTTCCACCATCCATTCGGGGAGAAGCCGTCATAGCGCGGTCCGCGCATGATCACCTCGACGCCGGCGCCGAGCACACGGCGCATCGCAAAACCCGCGCGCCGCGTGGTGGCGCGATCCGTGATGACGATCAGGCGATGCCAATGCCGTGCGGCCGCGATGTCGCGGATGGCCTCGGCTTCCTGGGCTGTGTTGTCCACGTCGGCGGTCAGCAGTTCCACGGCCGTGGCGGGAATGCCGAGATGATTCACCATCGCATTGCGGCCGAGTTCCCCCGGACTGGGAAACGGCACGCCGCGCCGCTGCAGCTCGAATTCGCCGCGCTCGATCGTGCCCCGGCTGATGACAATGAGCGGCGCGTAGCCTTCCTTGTAGAGGTCAGAAGCTTCGAGCCACCGTTCGGTCCAGCTGCCGCCGAGGACATAGATCGCATCGGCGTTCTGGAGCGGGTCCTCGCGCGTGACCATCCGGCCCAATCCGAGCAGGGCGGCCACGATGGCGACGACGATGGTGAGGGCGAAGAAACGCTGAAGGCGGGAGAGCGACATCCGTGCCGGTCAATATAAACGAAGAACCGGGCGCACGGCGGTTCCCGCGCGCCCGGTGTGAGTCAATCGGGTACTGAACCTAGCTGTCGAGCAGCCGCACGTCCCCGGCGCGCGGTCCCTTCGGCGATTCCTCCTGCGTGAATTCCACACGCTGGCCTTCGCGAAGCAACTCGAAAACGGCACCTCGAACGGCAGACCGATGGAAGAAGTGCTCCTGGCCAGCCTCGTCACGAATAAATCCGAACCCTTTATCAATCAACAAACGTGCAATCGTCCCGTTCATGCGAACTCCCCTCGACGCGGATTTTCAGGTGGAACGAGGTCAGTGTAGGGGTCGGGCGCGAGGCAAGTCAAGGACTTACGGTATACTGACATTTCGTCACGCGTGGGCCAGTAGCGCAGTTGGGAGCGCGCATGAATGGCATTCATGAGGTCACCGGTTCGATCCCGGTCTGGTCCACCAACCTTCGCCCGCGCCCCAGTGGGCTATTTTCGGCAAACGTCTTTAGTTAATTAGAGCGGATTTAGGCAACCGGTCAGGCGTTGCCGCTTGCGGCGCGCGTCAGCCATCGGCTGAGCATGGCCGCGGCTTCGAGCGCGGTGGCCCCGTAGAAGGGCATCAGCGCCGTCGACGCGCCCGGGCGGCGCAGAATCTGCGCCCGCCAGCGATCGCGATCGACCGCCGAGACTTCAATAACGTAGTTGCGACCGTTGATGGTCTCTTCGAAGCGAACGGTTTCCACGCGCGATCAGTGTCGTCTTTGCCGGTGCGACGCGCAAGCGAAACATCGTACGAAGATGCACCGCCTGGCAGCACACGCGCGATTTGTGGCGCGAAATTCGCAAAAAAAGTTTTCGCGGCCGCGCTGATCCACAACGGATCCGCAGCGCGTCCACAGGATTTCCACACGCGCGTTCGCGCCGCCGGCCAAATCGCGCTTTCCAGCGTCGTTTTGCCTCAGAATAGGTCGTCATGACGTGCCGACGAATAGCCTGCGCGGTGCTCGTGTTCGTCACCGTGGCGTCGGGCGTGTCGCGCGCCGCTCAGGCCGCCACGTCAACGCCGATCTTCCGCGTGTTTCTCAAGAGCGGCGCGGCCCTGGCGTGCTGGGGCGAATACGCGCGCGTGGGCGATCGGCTCGTGCTGACGGTGCCCATCGGCGAGGGCGCGCGCACCACCTACGAGTTCGTGTCGCTGCCGGTGTCGCGCGTCGACATGGTAAAGACGGAGCGCTACGCCGAGGCCGTCCGTGCGGCGCAGTTCGCGGCGTCGCGTGGAGAGACTGAGTACGCGGCGCTGCGCGACCGACTGGCGGCGCAACTGGCGTCCATTGAGGCGCAACCCAACGCCAAGGACCGGTTGGCGACGGCCGAAAGCGCGCGGCAGCAACTCATTGACTGGGCCGGCGAGAGCCACGGCTATCGCGCCAAGGAAGTGCAGCAGCTGCTGCAGCTGTTCGATTCGGCGATCATCGATCTGCGCGTAGCCGCCGGCGAGTCGCGGTTCTCGATCAACCTGAGCACCGAGTTCATGCCGTCGGCGCCCGTCCGGCTGCGCCCGGCGCCGACGTCGCGAGAGTCGATCGAACTTGCCTTGCAGGCGGCGTCCGCCGCGGATGCCGACGAGGCCCGAACGTCGCTGCTGCGGCGCGCCCGGTCGGCGGCTGCCGCGTTGCCCGCCGACGACCCGGGCACGATCTCGCTGCGCGAGGCGATCGATCGCGCGCTGTCGGCGACGATCCGCGTGGAGAGCGCGTATCGCCGGCTGGATCGGGATGTCCGCCGCCTGGCCGCGGAAGCCGTCGACCGGGGCGACGTCCTCGCCATCGAGGCGCTGCGCGGGCGTGTGAGGAGCACGGATCGGCAGCTGGGGCTCCAGCGCCCGGACGACGTGGCCGCGCTGTTTGAAGAGCTGGATCGCGCGCACGATGCCGCGGCCCAACAGCGCCTCGTGCTCGATCATTGGGAGTCGACACGCGACGGCCTCGTGGCCTATGCACGCGACACCGCCGGCGCGATCAGCACGCTGGACGGCCTGAGCGCGACGCTGACCGAGATCGAGCAGATGAGCGGCCCGCCTGTGACCACGCTTGTCACGGCCGAGCGGCAAACTGCCGATGTGGTTTCGAACTTTGCCACCGTGGTCGTGCCCGAAGGCATGTTGGTCGCGCACTCGCTGCTGGGCCTGGCGATCGAGCAGGCGGACATCGCGGTGCGCACCCGGCATCGGGCGGTCGAAGCAGAGCGACTGTCGCTCGCGCGCGAGGCGTCGGCGGCGGCCGCGGACGCGCGCGAGCGGCTGGTGCAGGCCAAGGCGGCGCTCGCGGCGGCGATGCAGCCGCCCAAGGCGATCCGCTGACCATGCCTCGCGTGCCATCGTCCGGCGCGCGCGTGCCGCAGCGGCGCCGCCTCGTTCGCGCGCCCGATCTCGCCGCGTTTCGCGAGACGTTGATCGCGGCGGCCATCGACGGCACCCCCGCGGACATTCGCCGACGGGCGCTGATTCTGCCCAGCCGGGCCGCGATCGAATTGCTGCGGCGCGGCATTGAAGACGCCGCGCTCGCCGCGTCCGGCGCGGCCGTGGTGCTGCCCGCAATGCTGACGCGCGACGATTGGCTGGCGGATCTCGCGGCCGCGTTGCCCGACGCGCCCGCCCTGATCGGCCGCATCGAGCGCGAAGTGCTGTTCGGCCGCGCGGCGAAGGCCGCGGCCGTGGAGGCGCCGCCCCCGTTCGAAATCCGTCCCGGTCTTTTGGCGGCGATGCTGGATTTCTACGATGAACTGCGGCGCCGCGGACGGACCGTGGCGCGGTTCGCGGACGTGCTGGCCGACGAGCTGGCGGGCGCGGATCGTGAGGACGACCGCGGCTCGCACGCGTTGATGCGTCAGACGGCGTTCCTGACGCGCGTGTTCGACGAGTACGAACGCACCCTGCTGCCGCAGGCCGGCGCCATCGACGAACACGTGCTGCGCGAGCGCGTGCTGGCCAACCCGCGCAGCTGGACCGTCGAGCATCTGCTGGTGGCCGTGGCGGATCATCCGTCCGATCCCCGCGGCCTGTGGCCGGCGGATTTCGATTTGCTCGGGCGTCTGCCGGCGCTCTGTCGGCTCGACGTGGTGGTCACCGACGACACGCACGATGCGGGGTTTCGCGAGCGGATTGACCGCGAGGTGCCCGGTCTCGAAGACACGCGCGTCACCGGGGCGCGCGCGCTGCCGTCGCTGCTCATGCCCGATGACGGGCCGGCACCGCCGGCCAAGGACGACCGCTTCGCGACCGACTATCGCGACCGCGAAGAAGAGGTGCGCGAGGTGGCACGCGTCATCCGCGCGCGCGCGGCCGGCGGCGACCGCGCGCCGCTTTCGAAGACGGCCATCGTGTTTCAGCGGCCGTTGCCGTATCTCTATCTGGCGCAGCAGGTGCTCGGAGAAGCCGGCGTGCCGTATCAGGCATTCGACACCCTGCCGCTGTCGGCCGAGCCCTGGGCCGCGCTGCTGGATCTGACGCTGGTCGTGGCGCGGACGGGCGGGACTCGCGACAGCGTCCTGGCGCTGCTGCGTTCGCCGCTCCTGCATTTCGCGCAGGACGACGAGCCGGTGACCGTGGTGGACATCGCCCGGCTCGATCGGCTGCTGATCGAAGGCCGCGTCACGTCGTCGCCGTCCGGGTACGCGGACGTGGTGCCGTCGCTCTTGGCGGCCGCGCGCCATCCCGATCCGGTGGCGGACGCGCGGGTGCTCGGCGCCGCGCGCGCGGCCGCGGATCTCGCGCGGCGGCTCGCGCCATTTCGCGAATCGGCGGCGGCCAGCGCCGAGATTGAGGCGGTATCGTCCTGCCTGCGCCGGTTCGAGCGCCGCCCGCCCGCGGCGGATCGCGATCGCCATCTGCGCGCGCGGAGCGCCGTGCTGACATCGCTCGACCGCCTCGCCGAGGCGTATCGCCGCTACGACGACGCGCCTCGGGATCCCGACGCGCTGTCGGCCACGATTCATCACTGGATCGAACGCCAGACCTTCACGCCGCGACGCGGGAGCACGGGCGTGCATCTGGTGGACGCGGTGGCCGCGCGCTTCGGCGACTTCGATCACGTGCATGTTGTCGGCCTGGTTGACGCCGAGTGGCCCGAGCGTCAGCGGCGCAGCATCTTCTACACGAGCAGCCTGCTGAAGGAACTGGGATGGCCGGGCGAAGATGATCACCTGCGCGCCGAGCAGGCGGCATTTCGTGATCTCGTGCGGTTGCCGCGGCTGACGCTGAGCCTCAGCGCGTTTCAATTGGAGGGCGACGCGGTGGTGGCGGCCACTCCGCTCACCGACGAAGCGCGGATACTGCCACGCCAGGTGCGGGCCGTCCGCGACGTGCGGATCTTTGCGGACGAGCGTCTGGCGCTCGCGCCGGTGTCACGCGTGGGTGTCGCCACGGTGCCGGCGGCGTGGCTCGCGTTGCGGCAGATGCGCCCGGACCTGACGTCGCCGGCCTATCGCGGCGACGTGGGCGCGCAGCCGCCGCGTGAGTACCGCGTGTCGAGCCTGGACCGGTTCGTGGAGTGTCCCTTCAAATATTTCGCGGGCGCCGTGCTGCGGCTGGACGAAGACGTCGAGGAAGAGTCGGCGCTGACGCCCCGTGAGCGCGGCACCCTGCTGCATCGGCTGTTCGAGCGGTTCTATCGCGATTGGGACGCGGCCGGCCGCGGAGCGATTTCGATGGCCACGCTGCCCGATGCCGTGGCCCAGTTCGAAGCGCTGGCGCGCGAGGCCCTCGCGGCGCTGCCGGAGGCGGATCGCGTCCTCGAGACCGCGCGCCTGCTCGGTTCGATCGTGATGCGCGGCGCGGCGGAGCGCGTGTTCCTGCTCGAAGCCGACGACGGTCGGGCCGTGCGGCGCCGCTGGATGGAGCATCAGGTCAGCGGCACGTACAGCTTTCCAGCCGGCTTCGCGCCGCCGAAGGCCATTGCCATTCGCGGCGTCGCGGACCGCATCGACGAATTCGAAGACGGCACGCTGCGGCTGATCGACTACAAGCTGTCGCGGCCGCCGCGCACCGGCGCCGTGCAGCTGAAGGTGTATGGCTACGTCGCGCAGCAGCAGCTCCAGGCCGCCGACGGCCGGGCGCACGCCGTGTCCGCGGCCGACTACGTGTCGTTCGGTGACGACAGCGCGCCCGTGTCGCCGGTGGCCGGCAAGGGGACATCGGTGCAAGAGGCCATTGACGCCGGCGCGCAGGAGTTTGCCGCGCATGTCACGACCATTGAGGCGGGCCGGTTCCCGCCCAAGCCGCAAAGCGCGGGCCTCTGCGAGTGGTGCGCGTTTGCGCTGGTGTGCCGCAAGGAAACGGTCGACGGGGATGAGGACGATGCAGCCGAACCTGTTTGACGACCTGCCGCCGTCAGCGATGGACCAGCACGAGCGCGACTTCGCGTCCGATCCGGCCAACCATGTCGTGCTCGAAGCCTCGGCCGGCACGGGGAAGACGAAGGTCCTGGTCGACCGCTATGTGAACCTGATCGAAGCGGGCGTGGATCCACGCAACATCCTCGCGATCACGTTCACCCGGAAGGCCGCGGCCGAGATGCGCGATCGCGTGCTCACCACCATGCGCGAGCGTCAGTTGACGAGCCCGGCGATGCGGGAGCGCTGGCGCGCGCTCAAGGATCGCGTGGCCGAGATCAACATTTCGACCATCGATGCGTTCTGCTTCGGCTTGCTCAGGGAATTCCCGCTCGAAGCCGACGTCGATCCCGCGTTCGAGATCGCCGACGAAACCGAAGTGCCGCGGTTCCGCGCCGAGGCGCTCGAGCTGACGCTGCGCGCCTGCCGCGAGACGTTGATCCACGACGAGCCCGTGCGCCTCCTGATGGCGTTCAAGAGCACCAATCAGCTGCGCGGCGCGCTGGACCGCCTGCTCGACGCGCGGCATGTCGCGCTGTCGGCGGTGAGGGAGTTCGTGGGACGCCGCGGCGGCACGGCCGATGTCGCCACGGCGTGCGCGATCTTCGTCGATCGCATACGCGCGTTGCTGCAGCGGGATCCGGATCGCCGGGCCCTGATCGACCGCGGGCCGCGGACGTCGCCACGGTTCATGCGGCTCGCCGCGGATCTCTCGGCGGTCGCGCGCGGGACCTTTGACGCCGGCGAGGCCTCGGAGGTGCGGCGCCTGCAACGCGCGCTCGAATGGTATTTCCTGACCAAGGCGGGCGAGCCCCGCAAGCGGTTGGCCGACGATGTGTCGAAGCGCTTCGCCAGCGGCGCCGACAAGACGTCGCACGCGGGGGTGATGGCGTCGCTCGCGCCCGATGTCGCCGCCGCGCTCGATCAGCTGGCACAGGCCATCAACGCCGTGCTCGCGCGCGGACTGCTGCGCGTGCTCGAGGAGGCCGTGGTCCAGTTCGACCGGCTCATGGCGGAGCACTCCGTGCTGGACTTTCCCGCCATGCTCGATCGCGCGGTGCAGTTGCTCCGGCGCCAGGAGGAGTTTGCGCGCAGCCGCCTGAAGCTGCAGTCGCGCTATCACCACCTGCTCGTTGATGAATTTCAGGACACGAGCCAGGCGCAGTGGGACCTGATCACGCTGCTCACGCAGGCGTGGGCCGAGGGAGAAGGCGCCGAGGACACCCAACCCTCGATCTTCATCGTCGGCGATCGCAAACAGTCGATCTATCGATTCCGCCACGCGGAGGTGACGCTGATGGATCAGGCGGCCGAGTTCATCGGCGCGCTCCGGCCCGGCGTGCGCGTGCGGCGGGCCATCCAGCAGAGTTTCCGGTCGGTGCCGGAACTGCTGGGATTCGTGAATGCCGTCGCC
>JAKALV010000423.1 GCA_021824055.1 Acidobacteriota bacterium | reverse complement strand
TGGAGAGTGAGGGGAAATGGAACTTGGACTGAACGGCAAAGTGGCGATGGTGGCGGGCGCGAGCCGCGGCCTCGGATACGCGGTGGCCCGCGGGCTTGCGGCCGAGGGCGTGAAGGTCTCGATCAGTTCGCGCGACGAGGGCAAGATCGCGGACGCCGCAAAGCGCATCGCCGCCGAAACGTACGCCGACACGTTCGCGATGGCCGTTGACGTCCGATCACCCGAGTCGCTGACGGCGTGGCACGCGAAGACGATCGAGAAGTTCGGCGGCGTGGACCTGCTGTTCGTCAACGCGGGCGGTCCGCCCGCCGGGACGGCGCTGTCGTTCGACGATGCCACGTGGCAGGGCGCGTTTGAGCTGCTGGTCCTGAGCGCGGTCCGGATGGTCCGCCTCGCGGCGCCGTCCATGAAGGCCCGCGGCGGCGGCGCGATCGTCGTCTCCACATCGTCGGCGGTCAAGGAACCGATTCCGAATCTGGCGCTGTCGAACGTGGTGCGCTCGTCGGTGTCCGCGCTGTCGAAGACGCTGGCGAACGAGCTGGCCGCGGACAACATCCGCGTCAATCATCTGCTGCCGGGCCGGATCGACACCGATCGCGTTCGTGAACTCGACACGCTGCGCGGCAAGGCCGCCGGCACGTCGGCGGATGACATCAAGGCGTCGTACTCGAAAGTGATTCCGCTCGGGCGCTACGGCACGCCCGCCGAGTTCGGCAGCGCGGCGGTCTTCCTGTTCTCGGACGCGGCGCGCTACATCACGGGGGCCTCGCTGCAAGTGGACGGCGGGTTGATCAAGAACGTCTTCTAAATTCCGCTTCGGGCCGTTCACGCTCGATCGGCGGGCGTACCAGCTGTCATCCGGCGGCGACGTCATCCCGTTGGCGCCGAAAGCGATCGATGTGCTGCTGCTGATGGTCACGCAGCCCGGCGTGCTGTTCACGAAGGACGCCATCTTCGACGCGCTGTGGCCCGACGTGACGGTGACCGACAACGCGTTGACGCAGGTCATCTCCGAGTTGCGGTTTGCGCTCGGCGACAAGCCGAATGCGCCCGTCTACATTGAAACCGTTCCGCGCCGCGGCTACCGCTTTGTGGCGCCGGTGGACGTGGTGGATCCCGAGCCGGCGGGCGTGGCGACCGGGGCCGGCGTGGAACTGCCGACGCCCATGGCGCAGGCCGCTGACCTCCAGAGCGCGATCGCGACGGCGCTGATGGCGGGCCTGCGCGTCACGATCACCGCGGCGTCGCCGCATCCGGCGGCCACGCGCGAGACCGCGAGCCTTGAAGCCTACCGGCTGGCGACGGACGGCCGCGTGAAGCTCGAAACGCTCGAACCGAACGCCATTCGGAGCGCGGTCATCGATTTCACCCGGGCGATCGCGCTCGATCCGGCGTACGCGCCGGCGCACATCGGTCTGGCGCACGCGCATTTCTGGCTGTACCAATCAACGCGCGTGCGCAGCCGCCCCGAGAAGGCCGAACTCGGCGCGGCCATCGCGCACGCCGAACGCGCCGTAACGCTGGACCCGAGCCTCGCCGAGGCGCACGCGGCGCTCGCGTTCTTTCTGTCCATCACGAGCCGGGTCGAGGACGCGCTACGCCACGGGCGACTGGCGGTGTCGATGGAGCCGGGCAACTGGCGCCACCAGTTTCAACTCGGCATTGCCGCCTGGGGCAGCGAGCGGCTGCAGTGCCTGTCGATGGTGATGGCGCAGTATCCGGCGTTGACCCACGCGCACTTCGCCGCGGCGCTGGTGCACATCGCGCGCGGCGACCTGGATGCGGCCGATGCGCTGCTGGCGGCGGGTCTCGAGATCCAGCGAAAGACGCCGTCGGACCGGTTGCCCGGCCGCGGCCTGCACTGGCTGCGCGGGTTGATCGCCTTCAGACGCGATCAGGTCGAGGCGGCGCGGTCGCATTTCGACGCCGAGCTGACCACGGACGGACACGATCTGTTCGCGGACGAGTTCGCCGTCGATGCGCTCACCGCGCACGGCTTCGTGCGGCTGGCCTCGAAGGCGCCGACGGAAGCCGCGACGTTTTTCGAGCGGGCACTGCAGCGCGTGCCCGATCACGCGCGGGCCTGGATGGGATTGGGTGACGCGAGACGCCGGATGGGGGATGACGCTGGTGCCGACGATGCGCGGAAACGCGGCGTGCAGGGACAACAGGACCTGGTCAGCTACGGACGACGGGCGGAGGCCGAAATGGCTGGCGCCCTGGCGTTCTTCCTCGATGGCGACATCAACGACGCCTGCGCGGCGCTGACGTCGTTCCTCGGCGAGGCGCCTCCCGGCATGGCCGCCTCGACATTACCGGTGGAGCCGTGGCTGCGGCCGTTCATGAATGACAAGCGCATCGCGGCGGTGTTGAAGCAGCTCGCCGACCGGGCAAGGTAAGGGTCCAGAGTCCAGGGTCCAGAGTCCAGGGTCCAGGGTCCAGGGTCCGGGGTTAGGACGGCGGTGTTGGATCCTGGCCCCTGGCCCCTGGCCCCTGGCCTCTGGACTCTGGACTCTGGACCCTGGACTCTTCGACCTCGCGCTCGATGTCG
>JAKALV010000422.1 GCA_021824055.1 Acidobacteriota bacterium | reverse complement strand
GTGGACGCTCGAGGTCCGGCCGGACGCCACCGCCGCACAGCAGCAGCACCTGAGCGCGTTTCTGTCGCACTCGAAACGCTGACGCGCCAGCGCCCGCCCTGGCGAGCGGGCCGGCCGCGTGCTTACTTGCGTGCCTTCCAGGCCGCAAGCACCGCGGCTTCGCGTTCGGCGGACATGCCCGCGATCTTGCCTTCCGCCAATGTCTGTTGCTCGGCGGCAGGGCGCTGTTTGTGCCAGTCGAGCGTGGCCTTTGCGGTGTCGGCGAGCGGCCTGAACGTCAGCCCCTTCGCCGCGGCTTTTGCACTGCTGCGCTGCGAGAATCCCGGCCGTCCTTTCGGCGAAACCCATACCGGCATGTCGCGCCAGCCCGACACTTTCTCGGCGCGCAGAAAGTCCGCCGGCACCCAGGTGAACTGCGCGCCCGACGTGGTGATGGCCTTGATGCCATACAGCAATTCCGCGATCGACAGGGGCGCGGCGGGTCCGCTCGCGTTGTAGATGCCGGTCTCGCGCGCCTCGATCATGCGGATCGTCCATTCGGCCAGGTCGCGCGCGTCGATGATCTGCACGGGATCGGCGGGATCGCCGGGCGCAAGCACTTCGCCGCCCTTGTCGATGCGCGACGGCCAGTAGGTGAATCGGTCCGAGCGGTCAAGCGGCCCGACGATCAGGCCGGGCCGGATAATCAGCGCCATGCCGGGATAGGTCTTCCGCACCTCGGTTTCCGAGAAGGCTTTCAGCGCGCCGTAGTACCTCGACGCGTTCGCGGGCGTCAGGTCGTACGGATCGACGCCCGCCGGCATGGTGGCGAGCGTGTCGTCTTCGTCCTTCCACGCCACACTGTCGTCGGTGTAGACCGACTGCGTGGAGATGAAGACATACTGTTTGACCCGGCCCTTGAGGTACTGCCCGACGTTGCGCACCCACCCGGGAAACGTCGTCGGGATATCGAGGACGGCGTCGAATGAGTGGTCCTTCAACGCGCTCACGTCCGTGTTGAGGTCGCCGATCAGCTGTTCAACGGAGCCCTTGAACAGGTCGGGGCGGGTCTTGTTGCGGTTGAGCAATGTGACCTTGTGCCCGCGCGCGAGCGCGTATTCCACCTGTTCCGGGCCCGTGAAGCCCGTGCCGCCGATGATCAGGATGCTGAGCGGAGTCGGCGCCCTGCCGACGTTGGGTGTCTGGAGTCCGGGCAACTGCCGAGCCGGCGCTTGAGCTTGCGCCTGCGCCGCGACTCGTGCGCCGCCGAGGGCGCTTCCGACGGTGGCAAGCGTGGATGTCTTGATGAACGTGCGTCGCGTCGGGGCCATGGAAGGAGAGTCTAAAGGGGTCAGAGCCGTTTTCCACAGGTTTCCACCGGAGAGGGACAGGGGTCCTCAATCGAGGACCCCTGTCCCTCACGCCGAGAAACCTGTGGAAAACGGCTCTGACCCCTTAGACTTTGCACATGAAGACGATCATCGCCGCGTTGCTGCTCGCCGTCACCGTCCGTGCCCAGGACGCCTTCCTCTTTCAGCGTCCTGAGCCGCCGGCCGGCGCGATCTTCGTCGATAGCCTGGACTTGAGCAAAGCCAACATCCGCCGGCCCCGCGCAGGCCGCGGGCAACCGACGCCCCCGCCGCCGCTCGTGTTCGCGCTCGGCGGCCCCACCTACGCGCACGCCGTGCCGCTCGTATCCGACGCGGACCTGACGATCGACCTCAAAGGCGGGGCCACGCGCTTCGCCGCAATGGTCGGCATCGACGATACCGTGAAGGCCCCGGCCGGCAGCGTCATCTTCGGCGTGTGGGTCGACGGCCGGAAGGTGGCCGACTCCGGCGTGATGCGCGGCGGCGACCTGCCGAAACTGCTGACGGCGGATCTCACGGGCGCGAAGAAACTCGTGCTCGCCGTCATCGACGCGAACGATGGCACCGGCGGCGACGCCGCGGACTGGGGCGGCGCCATGCTCACGCTCGCGCCCAACGCGCAGGTGAAACCGGAAGTGATCGCGCCCGCGGCTGAAAGCGCGCCGCCGATTGCGGGCACCCGGACGTCGGCGCCGCTCATCAACTACCCGCGCATCACCGGTGCGACGCCCGGACGGCCGTTCCAATTCCAGATTCCAGCCAGCGGCGACGCGCCGATCACCTACGCCGCGCCCAATCTGCCCCAGGGGTTGACGCTCGATGCGGCGACCGGCGTGATCCGCGGCGCTCTGAAGTCCGACGGGAAGTGGGACGTACAGGTCCGCGCCCGCAACGCGAAGGGAACCTCGACCGCCGTGCTCACGATCGTCGGCAACAAGGACGCCCTCGCGCTGACCCCGCCGCTCGGATGGAATTCCTGGAATGCCTGGGGCGGCCTGGTGGACGATGCGAAGGTTCGCGCGGCCGCGGACGGTTTGGTATCGAGCGGCCTCGCCGCGCAGGGGTACACCTACGTCAACATTGACGACGCATGGGAAGCGGGCTGGCGCACGGCGGCCAACAACCGCAATGACCCGGCCGCGGGGCGCGACGCGAACGGCGAGATCCTGACCAACCAGAAGTTTCCCGACATGAAGGGGTTGG
>JAKALV010000421.1 GCA_021824055.1 Acidobacteriota bacterium | reverse complement strand
GCTTTAGCTTCGGCGCCTTTGGGTTCGGGTGCACTCTTAGGGGCGGGCTTTTGGGGGCCGCACGAGCTGAGGTTCGGGGGCCTGGCGGAGGCCGTTCGGGTAGATACTTGTAGTTCGTTCGCGCGCTTCGCGCGCGAACACATCGGGATGTAGCGCAGCTTGGTAGCGCACCTGACTGGGGGTCAGGGGGTCGCAGGTTCGAATCCTGTCATCCCGACCAATTTTTATCGAGACAAACTCGGCCCGCCCTCAGCGGGCCGTTTGCATTTGGCGGCGAGTCCCCTACGTCAGGCTTCGCGCCTGGAGCGCACTTCGCACTACTGTTGCCGGCGGTCCAAGGTTCAGGGTTCAACGTCCAAGGTCACTTGTTGTCCGCAGGTCCTGCGGGTCTTCGTCCGATGAACACGCGCACGTGAACCGAGGACCCCGGACCGACAGGACCTGCGGACGTCGAGTGACGTTGGACAGTGGACCTTGAACTTTGGACGACACGACCCCGAACTGAATACTACGTCCGCCACCTGCGCCACCCGCCTTTCCTGCTACACTGGCCGCGCCAGCGCCGCGGAGGGTCCATGTCTCGACGTGTCGTCCTCACGGGCGCGTTCCTGTTCGTCAGTTCAGCGCTCGCGCTCCTCGCCCAACAGCGGCCTCCCGTGTTCCGATCCGGCGCCAACCTGGTGCAGGTGGACGCCTATCCGATGAAGGACGGGCGGATCGTCACCAACCTCGAGCAGGGCGACTTCGAGATTCTCGAGGACGGCAAGCCTCAGAAGATCGAAGGGTTCGAACTGGTCAAGGTCGAGCCCTTCACCCCCGACGCCGAGAAGCGCGATCCGAACACGCAGGAGGAAGGCAACGAGCTGGCGGCCGACCCGAAGAACCGCGTGTTTGTGGTCTACCTCGATCACCTCAACGTGTCGGTCGAAGGCGCGTATCGCACGCGCGGGCCGCTCGTGCAGATGCTGAACCGCATCATGGCGCCGAACGATCTGTTCGGAGTGGCGACATCCGACATGCGCCCGCGTGACCTGGTGCTGGGCCGCAAGGTCGGCACCACCGAAGACATGCTGACCCGGTACTGGCCGTGGGGCCAGCGCGGCTCGATCCTGCGCACGCCGGAAGAGGGCGAGCTCGAAGCGTGCACCACCGATCCTCGAACGGGCAAACCGATCATGGCGGCCGAGGGCGCGGCGGTGCGGCCGTTGATCGACATCCTCGTCGAGCGACGGCGCGAAGACAAGACGCTGCAATATCTCGAGGAGCTCATCGACTACCTTGGCACCATCCGCGAAACGCGCACGTCGCTCATCGTGTTCACCGAAGGGTGGCTGCTCTTCGAGCCCGATCAGGCGCTGACGGCGTCGCTCAACATGATGCAGGACACGCCGGCCGTCGGCCTCGGCCCTGGTGGCCGGCCCACCATCAGCTCGACGTCGCGCTACGGATCACGCGCGGGCTGCGCGACCGAAGTGCAGCGGCTGGCCTTTCTGAGCGACCACTCGAGATTCAGCGAGCTCGTGCAACGGGCGCGGCGCGCCAACGTCGTCTTCTATCCCGTCAATCCCGTGGGACTGACGACGTTCGACTATCCGATCAATCAGGAGGTGTACGCGAACCGGTCCGTGTACGATCGCGATCCTTCGGCCTCGGTGCTGCGGCAGGACATGGATCGCCTGCGTCAGCGTGAAGATGCGCTGATCGAAGCCGCGAACAACACGGGCGGGCTCGCCGTGAACAACACGAACGACCTCAACGCGGGCCTCGATCGGATCGCGAATCAGCTGTCGGCGTACTACGTGCTCAGCTATTACTCGACCAACACGAAGTTCGACGGACGGTTCCGGCAGATCGACGTGAAGCTCAAGGTGCCCGGCCTGTCGGTCACGGCGCGACGCGGGTACCTCGCGCCCACCGAGGCCGAGATGGCCGCGCGCGAAGCGCCGAAATCCGTGGCGGCGCCGGCGGTCGCGGCGGCGGCGGACGAACTGGCGGCGGCGCTCGGCACGTTGTCGCGCATTCGTCCGATGGCGGAGCTCTACGGGTGGGGCGCGGTGAGCAAGCCGGGCGAGCTCACTGTGGTTGCCGAAGTGGCCGCGCGGCTCGCCGAGGCGGGGCAGTGGATGGCCGGCGCCGATCTGCAGGCCATCGTGACTTCCAACACCGGCCAGATGGTGGGCTCGGCTCGCGCGCGGCTCGCGCCGGCGGTTCGGAGCACCGCGGTCAAGATCGCGCTGCCGGCCGGCAGCGCCGGCCCGTGGCACGTGCAGCTACGGCTGAAGAACGGCGACGATCTGATCGAGACCACCGCAGAGGTTGCGGCGCCGTCGGCGTCACCGGCGCGGAAGCTGCTGGGGGAGCCGATCGTGTACCGCGCTGGTCCCAGCGCGCAATCCGCGCTCGCGCCGGTGGCCGACTTCCTCTTTCGGCGGACGGAACGCGTGCATGTCGAGTGGTCGACGAGCGGCGCGCTCGACGCGCGCGAGGCGCGCGTGCTCGATCGCGCCGGCAATGCGCTGCCGGTGCAAGTGACGCTCGGCGAAAAGCCCGGCG
>JAKALV010000420.1 GCA_021824055.1 Acidobacteriota bacterium | reverse complement strand
CGCGCCCATGGCCCCCAGCTCGCGCGCGGCCGCGCGCGCGGCGCCGCCCGCGCCCAGCACCACCGCGCGCCGGCCGCGCACGTCCAGGCCGCGCTCGTCAAGCGGCGCGCGAAACGCGGGCGCGTCGAAGTTGCGCGCGTCCCATCCGCCGCCATCGCGGGGGCGGCGGCGCAGAGTGTTGGTGGCGCCGATGGCGCGGGCCTCCGCGTCCGCGTGCACGTGCCGGCGGCCGGCCACGGTGGACTTGAGCGGCGCGGTGATGCTGAGTCCCTCGAACTCGAGGGCGTCGGCCAGCGCCAGCACCTCGGCCGCGTCCGCGGTTTCGACGGGAACAAACACCGCGTCGATGCCGGCGGCCGCGAACGCCGCGGCGTGCATGGCCGGCGACGCGGAATGGCCAAGCGGCGCGCCCGCGATGCCGAACACCCGCGTGGCCGCCGTGGCTTCCGCCACGCGATACCGCGCGAGCAACTCGTCGACGGCGACCTGTCCGGGAGCCGCGGAGCCGGCGTACGTCCATGCCGTCGAAAACTTCGCGGGCAGAAGACGCGTCAGCGCCCCGGCCGGCCCCATCGCGATGGCGATCGATCCCTCCGGCATGCCGTCCGCGTACAGCACGCGCCGGAGCTCGGCGCAGTCGCGCGGCCGCCCGGCCATGATGGCCACCTTGCTCACCCCGCCCGGCTCGAGCGCCGCCACGGCCCGGAGCACCCGCACCCGATCGGCGAGATCCGCCGGGACGCCGGGCTCAAACCGGTGATGCGAGACTACCAGGCGCGTGGCGCCGCGGTGCCCCGCCGCGAGCCCGGCCGCCGCGCCCGGCGTCCGCGTTTCCGCATCCATCTCGATGTCCACGAACTCCGCGCCCAGCCGCGCCGCCTCGGCGAGCACGCGCAACCGCTCGGCTTCGCTCCCCGCGAAGTGGCCGCCCTCCCATACCGGACGACACGTGACGATCACCGGCAGGCGCCGGTCCGCGAGCGCGCCGGCCACATCCAGTTCACCGGGCGCGAGACCATCCAGACGCAACTCGACGAGCCCGATGCGGCCGCCGCGCGCGGGCGCGCTGGCCGCATCGCGGGCGGCCCGCAGGCCGGCCAAGCTCGACGTCATGACGGTTTCGCAGATTCTCATCGCTCTTCGATTCCCCAATTCCCCAATTCCCCGATTCCCCGATCGATTGCCGATTCCCCGATTCCCCGATCCCCGATTGCCGATTCCCGATTCCCCGATTACCAATAAAAAAAGCCCCTTCAGCTACCGCTGAAGAGGCTCTTCAAACTTTCCGGTCTCGTCTGGTGTCTTAGCAGCGAGTGCCGGCCTCTTCAGCCACGCGCGCGGACCACCACCAATACGACCACACGGCCGCGGGGCGGGCGACGAACACGGACTGAAGGGCACAAAGCATGCGCATCACGATGACTGGCACACGGTACCAAAGCCACACGAGCCGCGTCAACCCTCGTGCTATAAACGCGTGGTGACCCGTTCGCACCACCGCATCGCCGCCGCGGTCGTTGTCGCCCTCACGGGCGCGCTCGTCCTCGCGGCCCCGCAGCGTCCCCCGGCCGTCGGCTTCATGCCGGTCGCGGACGTCAAACCCGGCATGGTCGGCACGGGACGCACCGTGTATGAGGGCGACACGCTCGAGGACTTTCAGGTCCACATCATCGCCACCCTCGACAACGTGATCGGACCCGGGCGCCGGCTCATCCTGGCGAAGCTGTCGGGCGGACGCCTCGCGGAAACCGGGGTCATTGCGGGCATGAGCGGAAGCCCCGTCTACATCGACGGCAAGCTGGTCGGCGCCGTCTCCTACGCGCTCGGACAGTTTTCGCGCGAGCCTATCGCCGGCATCACGCCCATCGACGAAATGCTGGCGGACGTCGACGCGCCGGCCGCCATCACCCGCAGCAGGCTCTCGAGCCGTCCGGCCTCAACCGATCTCGCCCTCCCCTCTCCCGCCACGCCGGCCGATGTGTTTGCCGCGTTGCGCCACCTGGTGGAGCGCGCCGCGTCGCCGCTGTCGTCGCTGCCCGCGTCGCTCGCCGCTGAGGTGAACGCCGGCGGCGCGACGTTGCGCCCGATCGGCGTCGCCCTGTCGATGCGCGGCTTCGATGCCGCGCTGGCCGGCGAGTTGGGATCCGCGTTGGGCGCCCAGGCCGGCCCCGCCGCCACGCCTGCGCTGTCTGCGAAGGCGCAGTCTCCGGCCGCGCCCCTGCGTCCCGGCGACGCGGTCGGCGCGAGCCTGTTGCGCGGCGACTTTGAGATGGGCGCCACGGGCACGGTCACGTACGTCGACGGCACGCGCGTGTACGCCTTCGGCCATCCCTTTCTCGGCCTCGGACCGGCACGCATGCCGATGACCAGATCGCGTGTCTACACCGTGCTGCCGAGCCTGCAGAGCTCGACGAAGATCGCCGACCTCGGTCCGGCCATCGGCACCATTTCGGAGGATCGGGCCACCGCAATCGGCGGCGACGTCGGCGTCCCCCCAAAGGAACTCGACGTCACGCTGCGGATGGTCGACGGCTCGGGAAGCACGGCGCCGCGCACGTT
>JAKALV010000093.1 GCA_021824055.1 Acidobacteriota bacterium | reverse complement strand
CGCGATCTTCGCGACGTTCACGATGAACGAGCGGTGGACCCGCACGAACCGGGCGGGGTCGAGCTGGGCGGCGAGCTCGGTGAGCGTCTGCTGCTTCGTGACCTCGCGGCCGCCGGAGCGCAGGCACACGTAGTCGTCCCGCGCTTCGGCCACGTCAAGGGCGTCCACCGGGATCACGTGAACCCGCCCACCCTCCCGTGCGAGCAGCCGGGCCGGCCAGGTTCCCGGTGGCCGGACGGCGGCGGCCACCTCGTCCAACCCCGCCTCGCGCGGCTGGCCGATGCGCTGCCGGACCCTTCCGAGGGCTTCCCCGAGGCGCTCGCGCGAGAACGGCTTCATGAGGTAATCCACGGCGTGGACCTCGAAGGCGCGCAGCGCGAACTCGTCGTACGCGGTGATGAAGACGACCGGCACCTCGCGGCCGATCAATTCGAGCACATCAAACCCGTCGAGCTTCGGCATCTGCACGTCGAGCAGCAGCAGATCCACCGCGTGTTCGCTCACGGCCCGCACGGCCTCGAACCCGTTGGCGCACTCGGCCACGATCGTCACCCCGCCGAGCGCCTCCAGATCGTGCCGCACCGCCAGGCGCGCCGGCTCCTCGTCATCGACGACCACGACCCGCAACACCTCACCCTGGCTCATCGCACCTCTCCGGCCGCACCCGCCGCACCCGCCGAACCCAACGAACCCTCCGAACCCTCCGAACCCCCCGAACCCCACGAACCCCACGAACCCGGAATCGTGACCCGCACCCGATAACTGCGCTCGCCCGCCTCCGACGTCATGGACGCCTCGTCCCCGAATGCCGCGTGGAGCCGCCGACGCACGATATCGAGCCCAAGCCCCGTGCCGCGCCGGCTGCGCGCCTCAGGGTCCCGCGGATTCTCCACAACGATGACCACCGAACCACCCGCGCGCGCCGCCGTGACGGTCACGGTGCCGCCGTCCACGCACGTAGCAATGCCATGGCGCACCGCGTTCTCCACGAGCGGCTGCAGCAGCAGCGCCGGCACCATCACGGCGCCCGCGGAGGCCGGGACGGCCGAGTCCACGAGGAGCCGCGAGCCGAACCGCACCTGTTCGATTTCCAGGTATTGCCGCGCCAGCGCCACTTCACGCGCGAGCGGGATGCGGCCCGCGCCGCCCAACGTCAGGCTGTCGCGAAGAAAGTCGCCGAGACGCTGCGCCATCGATCGCGCCCGCTCCGGATCAACGCTGACGAGCCCGGAGATCGAATTGAGACTGTTGAACAGAAAGTGCGGATCGATCTGCGCCCGGAGCGCGCGCAGTTCCGCTTCGCGCGCGGCGATCTCCGACGTGAGCACGCGGCGCTCGACGTCCGCGGCGATCTCGTGCGCACGAAACACATAGTGCATCGCCATCGCCACGATATAAGCCATGGTGCCGACGGTCACGAGCAGCGGCGTGACCGCCCGCGGCTGCGCCGGCCCGAGTTGCAGCGCCGGCACCCCGCTCAGATCGAGGGCCCGCCACCACAGGTGCCCCAGCGCCGCCCACACGCCCGCCGTGACCAGCGCGGCCGACACCACGGTTCCGCTCACGCGCACGGCCGTCTCGGGCGCGAGCGGCAAGGCGCGCGAGAGGTAGAACCCCGACAGCGACGCCGGCGCCGCCGCCAGCGACAAGGGCACGGCAAACACCACCGCGGCTTCCCACGGCGCCCCCACCATCGCGTGCAGCAGCACCGTGACGATGCCGCCCACGAGCGCCCAGGCCAGCAGGTGCACCAGCAGCCGCGGCCGCGCGCCGAGCACCTCAGACATGCGCTACGACTTCACCTCGACGCCACCCATCACCGCCACGCCCTTGATCACGACCCGATGTCGGCTCGGCTGCACGTGGCCGGACCGATCGTCGACGCCGCCCATGAGCGGCACGACCTCGGACGCCACCTGCCAGTCGGCCGGCACGCGAATGACGATGCCGCCCCACATGGCGAAGACATCGATCACGGACTCGCCGCCCACGGCGGTCGATTGCCGCAGATCCAGTTCCACACCGCCCATGATCGCCGTGAGATTGGCGCGGCGAAACGCCGGCGAGTAGACATTCCGCTTCACGCCCGACATCAGCGCAAACGCCGACACGACCTCGTCGCGCCCGTCCTGACCGGCCGCCATCGCCGGCGCGCCGAACGTCCCGGGCGCCGAAGCCTCCGGCGATTGCGCGGACGAGCGACGGACCGACCGCGTGATCAGGAACACGCCCAGCAGCACCAGCAGCAGGGGCCAGTAGTCATCGATGTAGATGTTGAAACCGAAGGCGAGATTCGCGGTCTGCCACACGCCGGCGATAATCAGAAATGCGCCGAACGTCCGCCGCGAGCCTGACGAATCGCGATCGAGCGCCATCGCCAGGCCGGCGGCCGTGAACACCATCGGCCAGAACTGGATGATGCGCGTGACGCGCGGCGCGATGCCGAGATTGCCGGCGGTCAGCGCGAGGCCAAAGAAGACAATCGCCAGGCCGAACACCACCTGGGGCGAGATGTGCCATCCGGGCCGCGGCACTTCAGTCATGGCCATTGCCCCGCGGCCGGCGAATCATTGCCCGGGTCGCCCGTCTCCGGCTCGGCCGGACGCCGGCGGATGTTACCCGCGATCATCGCCAGTCCGCCCGCGACAATGAAGAGCGGCCACGATTCCCGAATCGACAGCCAATGGTTCTGGTTCGCCAGAAACAGGCCTCCGATGAAAATCAGCCACAGGCCACCCGAGAACCGGCTGCGGACGCGCCGCGCCGCGCCCCGGCGCCCGGCGACGACGCCGACGTGCATCACGCGCTCCCTGGGGAACAGCAGACTGATCGCGCCCAGCACGATCAGGATCACCGGCCAGAGCCGGTCGAAGCTCGCGTATCCCTGGCGGTCGGCCATGAACAGGAGGCCGATCGTGATCAGCAGGACGCCCGTGCCAATGCCTGAACGTTCCTCTCGCATGTGATCTCCCTGCCGGTCTACCGGCCCACCAGGCTGAACAGCAGCCACAATACGACGACCGCGGCCAGCGCCGCGCATCCACCCATGATCGCCACCCCGGTCAGCCATCGTTGCGGTCGTGTCATCCCCGGCTCCAATGTCCTCACCAACAGACGATACGGGGCGGGCGCCAGGAGGTCTCGGGGCGTTCGGCCAGTTGCGGCCTCGCCTCGGTGAATGGCGGTCAGGGCAGCGTCAGCACGCCCTCGGCCACGAAGCGGGAGGTGCCGCCGATCTTCACGGCCTCGATCCGGGTGGGTGTTCCGGCCACGGCGATGTGGATGTAGCTGGGCCGGCCCATCTTGACGCCTTGCAGGCTGACCAGCGCGCCGGCCTCGGCGGCGGTCACCAGCCCGCGCGCCAGCGCGTAGGCGCCAAGCGGTCCGCTGGCGCTGCCAGTCGCCGGATCCTCCTGGATGCCGAACGTCGGCGCGAACATGCGGCTGTACAGCGTGGCATCCGGCCGCGTCGTGCGGGCGAAGAGAAACACCCCCGTCTCGGCGCCACCGATCGCGCGGAACATGGCGGAGAGCCGCGTGGCATCCGGCACGCTCGCATCGACGTCGGCGTCCGATCGGAGCGGCGCAAACAGATACGGTACGCCGCTGCTGACGATCTGCGGCGGCGCGGCAAATGTGGTGGACGTGGGCAGGTGCAGCGCCTCGGCCAACGCGGTCGAACCGCGCGCGTCGAGGGACTCGCCGAAGGCGGGCGCCGGCTGATGCATCCAGGCAAACCGCAGGGCGCCCGCGTGCCAATCCAGCGCGACACGGATCGGCCCCACGCCCATGTCGAAGGTGATGGCCGCCGGCGTGGTCCCGGCCGCGTACTCCTGCGCCCAGACGAACGCGCTGCCGATGGTCGGATGGCCCGCCATGGGCAGCTCGCGTCCCGGCGTGAAGATGCGCAACCGCTGCTGCGCCGATCCGGTCACCGCGGGCAGCATGAAGACGGTTTCGGAAAACGCCATCTCGCGCGCCAGCGGCTGCATGAACCGCTCGTCGATGCCGCGCGCGTCGGGAAACACCGCCAGCTGATTGCCCTCGAACGCGCGCTCGGTGAACACGTCTAAGTGCAGGTATCGGAAGCGAGTCACGTTACAATCTTAATGCGTCGTGCCGCCGCGATCGCGCACACGGCCCCGGGGAGATTTCGCATGTCGTTTTTCTCACGCAGCACGCCGCACGCCGCGCCCGCCGAGACGGAACTGGCCCCCGGCGAGCCGCTGATTTCGCTGAACAACCTTGAGAAGTCGTACGCCCACGGCGCGAGCCGCAGCTGGGTGCTCCGGCGCATCGCCATCGATATCAAGGACGGCGAGTTCGTGTCGATCATGGGACCATCGGGCGCCGGCAAGTCGACGCTGCTCCACATCCTCGGCATGCACGACAGCGCGTGGACCGGCGAGTACTACTTCAACGGCCAGCCCGTGCACCGGCTCAGTCCGAAGGACCGCGCCGCGCTGCACAAGCGCCACATAGGCTTCGTCTTTCAGAGCTACCACCTGCTCGATCACCTGACGGTGTACGAGAACCTCGACGTGCCGCTGTCGTACCGCGACATCAAGAAGGCGGAGCGCGACAGCATGGTCTGCGACATCCTCGATCGCTTCGCGATCGTCGGCAAGAAGGACCTCTATCCCAGCCAGTTGTCGGGCGGACAGCAGCAGCTCGTCGCGGTGGCGCGCGCGGTAATCGCGCATCCGAAAGTGATTCTCGCCGACGAACCCACCGGCAATCTGCACTCGAGCCAGGGCCGCGAGATCATGGAGCTGTTCAAGAAGCTCAACGACGCCGGCACGACCGTGATCCAGGTGACGCACTCCGAGACCAACGCCGGCTACGGCTCTCGCGTGATCCAACTGAAGGACGGGTGGGTGCAGTGAAGCGGGTGGCGCAGGTGGTGCGGGTGGCGCAGGCAGGTCTGATGCTCGCGCTCGTCGCCGCGGCCGGCTGCTCGAACGGGGCGCAGCCACAGACGGGCGCGCCGGCCTCCAACGCCAAGCGGTACGCCATCAGCGGACAGATCCTCGTCGTCAATCCGGCCACGCAGGCGCTCACCATCAAGCACGGCGACATCGTGGGCTACATGCCGGCCATGACCATGACGTTCCGCGTGAGCCGGCCCGATCTGATGAACGGCCGCGTGCCCGGCGAGCTCATCAGCGGCACCCTCGAAGTGGACGACGCCGAAGGGCGCATCGTCGAGATCACGCACACGGGCACGGCGCCGTTACCGACGCGCGACAACACGGCCGCGATGGCCGGCGGCGTGCTGGACGTTGGCGACAGCGCGCCCGACGCGGCGTTCGTCGATCAGAACGACCGGCGTCGCTCGTTTTCGGAATGGCGCGGCACGCCGACGCTGCTGACCTTCATCTACACGCGCTGCCCCCTGCCCAACTTCTGTCCGCTGATGGACAAGAACTTTGCCTCGATTCAGCAACGCGGCGCGGCCGACCCGGCCCTTGCGGGTAAGTTCACGCTCGTCACGGTCAGTTTTGACCCCGACCACGACACGCCCGCGGTGCTCAAGGCGCACGCGGCCGGGCTCAAGGCCGACCCCGCCGTGTGGACCTTCCTCACCGGCGATCGGGTGACGGTGGATCGCTTTGCCGCGAAGTTCGGCGTGGGCGTCGTGCGCGAGGGAACGGCGCCCGGCGAGATCACGCATAACCTCCGCACGACCCTCATCGGCGCCGACGGCCGGATCCTCAAGATCTACGGCGGCAGCGACTGGACCATCGCCACGGTATTGGCTGATCTCGGTGCCGCCACTGCTGCTGCCGCGAAGTAGCGCGTGCCTTGCGCCGCCGGCGCCGAGCGCGTTCACACACGGTGAACGGCGGCTGATCGCCCGCCTGTCCTCGCCCGCGCGCGTGCAAGCGTTCCTGAATGCCCTGCCCTACAACACGGAACCGCCGCCGGATCCGCCGACGCTCCGCACCTTCCGCGGCGTGGCGCGCCTCCGAACCGCCCATTGCCTCGAGGCGGCCCTCACAACCGCCGTCGTCCTCGAACAGCACGGCTATCCGCCCTGGGTCATGAGCCTGGAATCGATCGACGGACTCGACCACGTGATCTTCGTCTATCGGGCGCGCGGTCGCTGGGGCAGCGTGGCGCGGTCGCGCGACCCGGGGCTGCACGGCCGCCGCCCCGTGTTCCGCACGCTGCGCGCGCTGGCGCTGAGCTACTTCGAGCCGTTCATCGACGCGACGGGTTGCCTGAAAGCCTATGGCGCGGTGGACCTTCGCGTGCTGGAACCGTACGACTGGCGGCTGTCGAGCGGCAACGTGTGGAAAGTGGCGCAGCTCTTGTACGACATCCCGCATCGGCCCATCCGGTCATCAGCCGCGCGGGTGGATCGCCTGCGCGCGAAGTACTTCAAATTCCGCCGCGAGCATCCCGGCGTGCGCCCGACGTTCTACGACCAATCCACGTGGAGCGAGCGCTGATCGAGCGCTGACCGCCTGCAGGTCAAGATCAAGAGCGACTCAACATGAAGGGCCATGGAGAACCATGGAGCTGAAAGGCTGAGGGCCTGGCGGCCGCCTCCGGCGGCCGGCCGAGACGAAGAGAGGCGAGAACGAAGGAGCCACTCGCCCATTCACGGCTCCTTCGTTCTCGCCTCTCTTCGTCTCGGCTTGCCCGGCGAAGCCGGGCCACCAGGCCCATCAGTCTGCAATCTTCACGTCCTCCAAAACTTCATGGTGACAGCCGTTGGCAGCGGCTCTTGGACGGCTGCGGCTCCATGGTTCTCCATGGCTCTCCATGTTGAGGGCCCTTCAGTCGGGTTTCTCGAGCGCGCCGGATCTAATCGAGATCGAATGACCGCGTCGGCTTGGTGATCGGTTCCTTCTTCGCTTCCTTCAGCGCTTCCTCAAACCGCCGCGACAGCACGTCCCCGCGGCTCTTCTCGGCCTCGACCGACTGCTCGAAGAGCGAGTCCCGCCGGGCTTTCTGCCCCGCCAGAATCTCGTGCGCATCGTCGAGCTTCGGTTTGTCGGCGCGTTCGGGTTCCACGTGACGGATCACCCGTTTCAGACCCTCGTCGACGACCAGCGTGGTCCTGCAGCAGGGGCACTCCACCTCAAACTCGGTTCGCAAGTTCGCCATGACGTGCATGATAATAAGCCCATGCGCTCCCCAATGCGTGGCTCGCTGGATCGCTGGGCGAGCCGCGCGATCGCCGTGATCCTCGCGTTGGCGGCACTCGGCGCGGCCGACCCGGCCCCGGGCGCCCAGGCCGTTCCACCGCAGGGCAAGCCGAACGAACCGGTGCGGCAGACCACGCCGCCACCACCCGCCTCGGCGCCCACGGCGTCGCTCAGCGGACGCATCACGTCGATCACCGACGGCAAGCCGATCGCGCGGGCGCGCGTCATCGTCTCGGCCAGGGAAATCTTTGAATGTCCGCCCGATACCCCGCCGGGCAAGAGCGACGACTGCCCGCGCTACAACCGCGTGGAGCTGACCAACGCCGACGGCCGCTACACCGTGGACAAGCTGCCGCGCGGCAAGACGTTTGTGGTGACTGCGACCAAGACGGGATATGCCGCCCGCGCGTTCGGCGAAACGCCGCCGGCGGTTCCGCCGCGTTACGTCGAGCTGAAGGACGGCGAGGCGAAGGAGAACATCAACATCCAACTGGTGCCGCACAACGTCATCGCCGGCACGCTGCTCGACGAAGACGGCACGCCGTTCGCGGGCGCGCTGGTCGAAGCGCTGCGCGCGGTCTACGAGAACGGCCAGCGCAAGTTCGTGACGGTCGCCGATTGCGTCAGCGACGATCGCGGCCAGTTCCGGTTGTTCGGCCTGTCGCCCGGCCAGTACTTCATCAGCGCGTTTGATCCGGCCTATTCGCGCGTGGGCGATCAGCTCGGCCAGCTCTTCTATGGCCCGACGTTTTATCCCGGCACGGCGTTTCAGGACGATGCGGTGCGGGTGACGCTGGACCCGGGCGTGCCAGTGGAGGGATTGAAGTTCAAGCTGCAGATCATCCGCCCGGCGCGCATCACCGGCAAGCTGCTGGTCAGCGGCCTGCAGTTGCTGGCCGGCGCCGTCAACATCGGTCCGAGCCGCAACTCGCGGTCGGTGTCGTTCGCGGCGACCGAGGCCGACATCAAGCCGGACGGCGTCTTCCAGTTCGCCAACATTCTGGCCGAGCGCTACGTGATCCGCGCGCGCGGCGAGGTGGAGCGGCAAGGCCTGTCGCACTTCGGCCAGTGGATCCAGCCGGTCGAGGGCAAGGACATCTCGGGTGTGGAGATGGTGCTGTCGCCCGGAGCCCTCATCACCGGACGCGTCACGTGGGACGGCCGATTGAGCCGCCCGCCCGCGGACGAAAGCACGATCCGCGTGCGCGCCCCGATGGCCGACGGCGCCACGTTCGGCGATGCCCTGACCGGGACGATCGGGCTCGATCGCACGTTCGCGCTGCGGGGCGTCATGGCCGGACAGCACTACATCCGGGTGGAAGGCCTGCCCGAGCCGTGGCGTCTGAAGAGGGTCTTGTGGCGAGGCTCCGACATCACCGACATTCCGTTCGACGTCGATTACGGCGCGACGTACGGCGAGATGGAAGTGATCCTGACCGACGTCTACACGACGCTCTCAGGACTGGTTTCGGTGCGCACCAACGACCTGCCCCAGGGCTACGCGGTAATCGCATTCCCCACCAACACGCTGAACTGGCGGCCGATCAGCCGTTACATCAAGCTGGCCTATCTGGATGACCGTGGCCGCTTCCTGTTCCGCGGCCTGCCGCCGGCCGAGTATTTCGTGGCGGTCACGCGCGCCGCCGACGAGAGCGATCTGACGAACACCGCCCTGCTTGACCAACTGTCACGCAACGCCGTGACCGTCCGCCTGAGCGAAGGCGACCGCCAAAGCGTCTACCTGCGGGCCAGCGCGCCCAAGCGCTAAGTGCGATCCGCCGACCTTCGCATCGTCACCTACAACATTCACCGCGCGCGAGGCATGGACCGGCGGGTGCGTCCGGAACGCATCGCCGAGGTGCTGGCCGACATCAACGCGGATGTCATCGCCCTGCAGGAAGTGATCGGCCCGGGGCCGGGCGGCCACGGACATGCGGCGGACATCGGCGCGGCGCTGGGCATGGGCTGGGTGATGGCGCCGGCCCGCGAACTGCGCCGGCACCAGTTCGGGAATGTCGTGCTCAGCCGGCTGCCGATCCGCGATCACGCGCAGCACGATCTCTCGTGGAAGAGCTGCGAACCACGCAACAGCCAGCGGGTCGAGATCGACCTCGGCCCCGGGCGCGTGCAGATCTACAACGTGCACTTCGGCACCGCGTTGCTCGAGCGCCGCTATCAGGCGGCACGGCTGGCGACGTGGGTCCACGATCGCCGGGTGCCGGGGCCGAAGATCGTGCTCGGGGATTTCAACGAGTGGGCGCGCGGACTGGCCGCCGACATCCTCGGCGAGCGGCTGAAGAGCGTGGACCTCTTTCCCCACGTGCGCCGCCGCAGAACGTATCCGGGATTCTTCCCGCTGCTGCACCTGGACCACATTTACTACCTGGGCAACGTCGAGATCCGGCGGATCGATCTGCCCCGCACGCGGCTGGCGAAGATGGCGTCGGACCATCTGCCGCTCATCGCGGAAATCAGGGTGTCGTTTTAGATTGAGCCCGTCGTCCAAGGTTCACAGTCCAAGGTCCAAGGTCCGCCGTTGTCCGTGGTCCGATGTCCATCAGGTCCGATGTCCGCCCCACTCCGGCCTCAGGCAATCGAACCTCAATAGGCCGGTCAACCGATAGCCGATTCCAATAACCAGCTAACCAGATAACAAATAACCAGATTCACCACTCTACAATCCCCCATGGACCTTCGCGCTGTCGCCCGACGCATCATGCTCGAGAACGGCTTCGAGCCCGACATGCCCGCGGCCGTGCCGCTGCAGCTGGCCGAACTGCAGCGGCATCCGCCCGTCGTGACGCCCGCCCCCGGCATTCAGGACCTGCGCCATCTGCTGTGGTCGTCGATCGACAACGACACGTCGCGCGATCTCGATCAACTCGAGGTGGCCGTGGCGCTCCCGGGCGGCGCGACCAAGGTGATGGTCGCCATCGCCGATGTCGACATCTATGTGCCGAAGCAGTCGGCCATCGATCAGTACGCGGCGCGCGAAACCACGACGGTCTACACGGGCGTGAGCATCTTTCCGATGCTGCCCGAACCGCTCTCGACCGACGTGACCTCGCTGGATGAAGCCGGCGACCGGCTGGCGATGGTGATCGAGTTTGTCGTCGGGACCGACGATCGCGTGACGTCGCATGCGGTCTACCGCGCGGTGGTGCGCAACAAAGCCCAGCTCACCTACAACGCGGTCGGCGCCTGGCTCGAAGCGCGCGGGCCGGCGCCCGGCAAAGTGGCGGCATCGCCCGAGCTGGCGGCACAGTTGCGCCTGCAGGACGCCGCCGCGCAGGCGCTTCGGGGCGAACGCCATCGCCACGGCGCTCTGAACATCGAAACGATTGAGACGCGGCCCGTCGTCTCGCACGGTCAGATCACCGCCGTGGAGAAACAGGAAAAGAACCGCGCGACGGAGTTGATCGAAGACTTCATGATCGCGTCGAACGAAGTGGTCGCGCGCGTCCTCGACAGCGTGTCCTCGCTGCGCCGCATCGTCAGAACGCCGAAACGGTGGGACCGCATCGTCGCGCTCGCGGCACGGACGGGCACGACGCTGCCGGCCGTCGCCGACTCGCTCGCCCTGAACCGGTTTCTCGTCGCGCGCAAGACCGCGGACCCGGACCACTTCGCGGACCTGTCGCTCGCCGTCATCAAGCTGCTCGGCCCGGGCGAGTACGTGCTCGAGCGCCCCGGGGAACCCAACCCGGGCCACTTCGGCCTGGCCGTCGAAGACTACACACACTCCACGGCGCCCAATCGGCGCTTCGCGGACCTGGTAACGCAGCGCATCCTGAAAGCGTTGCTGGCGAAGCAACCGACGCCATACAGCGACGCCGAACTCACGACGGTGGCGAGCGACTGCACCCTGAAGGCCGACGCCGCGCGCAAAGTGGAGCGCGACATGTCCAAGCGCATCGCGGCCGTCGCGATGACCACGCGCCTCGGCGGGATCTTCGACGCCATCGTCACCGGC
>JAKALV010000092.1 GCA_021824055.1 Acidobacteriota bacterium | reverse complement strand
CCAGTTCGGTGAGGTACGCGGCCAGATCGATCCGGGCGAAATCACCCGATCGGTACAGCGTTTCGTGGATCAGGGCCATCGACATCACGCGGTTCTGCATCTCGCCGAGCGTCTGCTGCACTTGGACCTCGTTGCTGCGGCCGCCCTCGAGGCGCAGCAGGCTGGTGACGACTTGCAGGTTGTTCTTGACCCGATGGTGGACTTCCTTGAGCAGCGCCTCCTTTTCGCGCAACGACGCGCGAATGGCCTGTTCGGCCTGCTTGCGGTCGGTGATGTCCTGGATCGAGCCGCTGACCCGGCGCTTCGCGGCGTCGTACTCGGCGACCGAGTGGACATCGCGGACCGTACCGTCCGCAGGGCGCTGAATCTTGAACTCAACGTCGTAGGCGGCACCGTCCGCGATGAGCGCCGCCAACGCGGTGTCGAGCGCGGGCCGATACTCCGGCAGCACAACACCCTGCACCCCCGACAGCGTCAATACCTGATCCTTGAGGCCGTAGATACGGTAACCCTCCGGCGACGCGATGACCGCTCGTGTATCGAGGTCAATCTCCCAGCTCCCGAAGTGTGAGAGCTTCTGGCCCTGTTCCAAGACGCTCCGGTTGCGGACGAGCGCTTCCTCCGCCAGCCTCCGCTCGGTCACGTCAACAACCGTGAGCAAGAGCCGCTTCGTCCCCTCCAGCGTTACGGTGGCGCTGAAGACTTCCACCTCGCGTTCCTCGCCGCTGGCGAGCCGGTGGCGGAATGTGAAACGCGGTCTCTCGCCCGCGCTGACCCGATTGACCTCCGCCGCGAAGTCCGATCCGGTGCGGGCGCTCAGCTCGGAGATGTTCATCCGGGTGAGCACGGCGAGGGGCCATCCGTAGAAAGCGGCCGCGGCCTGGTTGGCATCCGAAATCTGCCCCGTGGCGGGGTCGACCAGGAGCATCGTGACGTTGTTCTCGTCGAACAGGGTGCGATAGCGCGCCTCGCTGTCGAGCAGGTCGCCCTCCACGGCGATGCGCCGCCGTTCGCGGTCGAAACTGTCCATCGCGAAGCTGATGTCCGACGCCATCTCCACGAGCAACCCGCGGCCCGCTTCGTCGAACGCGTCCGGGGAATACGCGTACAACGACAGCGCGCCGATGGGCCGGCCGCCCCGGGTCAGCGGCAGCGCGGCAGAGGCGGCCCACCCGTACTCCGCGGCGCGCGCGCGCCAGGGCTCGGTCGCCGGATCGTCTGCGTAATTCAGACACCAGACCGGCCGGTTCTCGCGAATGGCGGTGCCCGTCACGCCCCGGCCGAACGGATCGTCCGGATCGATCGAGACACGCCGTCCGTCGAGGTACTTCGTGCCGATGCCGCGGCGCGCCGCCGGCATCACGAGCCCGGTGTCGTCATCGACCAGGTCCACGGAGGCCATCGCCATGCCGCCGTGGGCGACCGCGGCCTCGCAGATGCGCGGGAACAACTCGCCCTCGCTCGTGCACCGGACGATGGCCTCGTTGCACTGGCTCAGCGCGGCGTAGAGGCCGGCCATCCGGCGGGCGTGCAACTCGGCGGCCTTATGCGCCGTGATGTCGGTGTGAATGCCGAGCATACGGAGCGCCCGGCCGTCCGTGCCGCGCGAGACGACCCTGCCGACCGACAGAATCCACTTCCACTCGCCGCTCCTGGACCGCAGACGGAATTCGGCACGATACTCACCGGCGCGTCCGCTTACGCAGTTCTCAAAGCTGGTGAGGGTCGCCGCGCGGTCCTCCGGGTGGAGCCGGTCGGCCCAACTCGCGTGGGTCTCACGGAACTCGGCGGCGTCGTAGCCGAGCATGCGGGCGTACTCGCCGCTGACGGTGGTGGCGCCGGTCCGGATGTCGAGATCGAATAATCCCTGACGGGCGGACGCCATCGCCAGGAGCAGGCGCTGTTCGCTGTCGCGCAGCGCGTCCTCGGTTTGCTTGATGGCGGCGATGTCGGTGATCGTTCCGACCATGCGCCGCGGCCGACCGGCGTCGTCGCGCGCGACCACCGTCCCGATGCCGAGCAGCCACTTGAACGTGCCGAGCGGCGTGCGCGACCGGTACTGCGCGCGATACTCCGCCTCGCGCCCGGTGAGGCAGTCCTCAAGCCGGGCCAGCACGGCCTCGCGATCGTCGGGATGGATGCGGTCTTCCCAGGCGGCGCGTGTTTCCTGGAAGGTGGCCGCGTCGAAACCCAGCAACGTGGCGTACTCCGGGCTGACGACCGAATCGCCGGTGGTGAGGTCGAGATCCCACAAGCCCTGCGACGAGGACGACAGCGCCATGCGCAGACGCCCTTCGCTGGCCGCGAGCGCCGCGGCAAGCCGGGCTTGCCGCTTATAGAAACCGGCCCGCTGGTGCCGCCAGACGACGCCGAGGCCCGACCCGACGGCGAACAACAACAAGCTCGCCACCCCAATGACCAGGAAGAACTTGTCTTTCAGTTCCGACCGCAACTCGGCCCGGTCGATCCGCGCCACGAGAAACCACGGCGAGTCTGGAACCTGTCGCAGCACGGCGAGGACGGGCGTACCGCGATGGTCAACCGCGTCGACAACGCCGGTCTGCCCGAGCACGGCCTTGGCCGCAGCCTGCCCCGTGCTCGCCAACGGGATGCGCAGCTTCATGGCGGCATTTGAATCAAACTTCAAACGGCTGAGGTGCAACGCATCTGAGCCGTCGCGCCGAACCAGCAGCGTCTCGGCTGAAACGCTGGAGCCCGGCCAACTCTCGAGGATCGTCTGGAGCGTTGGCGCGGGATTGATTCTCAGGATCAAGACACCCAGCGGTGGGCGCGCGCGGGTGCTGTCGATGACGGGCACGAGCACGGCAAGGTGCGGCCGTCCGTCGGTCTCATCGAGGTAGAAGTCAACGAGCCTGGTGCCACTCGTACCAGCCACGTCGGCTGCTTGCCGCGACAAGAGGGCCGCCGGTCTCGCGGCCGGCTCCGGCAGCGACAGGCGGGTCACGCCGGCGGCATCCAACACGAAGACCTCGTCGTATTCGCTGAAGGCGGTGTACTTGTCGAGCCACGTGCGGAGCTCGGTTCGATTCAGCGAATCCGCGGGGCGCTCGAGAAAACGCCGCACCTGCGAATAGAACGCACCGTTGTTGAGCAGCGCGTCGGCATCCCACTGGCGCTCGGCGCGCCACGAGAGCAATGCATTCACTTTCAGGTCCGCGGTCTCGACGAGTCCCCGCTCGGTCTGCTGGCGCAGTTGCGCTTCCTCTTGCCGGTAGTACCCGTAGGCGCCCACCAGAATCACCACGGCCACGCCCATGAAGATCGCGGAGAACACGGACGCCCCTTGGGTGGCGTCGGCGTCGGTGTCGGGTGCCTCTTCCCGGCCGGCGCCGAATGCCATCAGCGCCAGACCGATGACGACAAAGACGAAGCTCGTGCTGAGCGAGGGCGGGATGACGCTTCCCCCGTAGAGGAGCCTGGCGCCAAGGACGTTGGTCGCGCAGTACGTGACCCCGACGCAGCCCAGGAAAGTGCCGATACCTGTGAGAACCCATTGGCGCCAGGCTCCGGCGCCGAACAGCAACGACACAAGCAGTGCCCCGCTGGCCGCCAGAAACGCCAGCCCCGTCGCCAGCGCGCCATAGCCGACCGGCGCGCCGTTGATCGTGCCCGTTATGGTGAAGCCCAACTGCTCGATGGACAGATAGTGGCCGCTCAAGCGAAGACCGCACAGGCCGGCGGAGACAAGCACGACCAGGCCATTGAGATAGGTGGCGATACGCTGCCGCCTGGGGCTGGAGGCGCGCGTGTCAAGCAGGAGGACGCCAGCGCCGAACATCATGCACAACAGCGCGGTCAGCGGCGCCATGGGCACGATGTCCTGTTTCCACGTCGTCAGAACACGAATGTTCAGGACCCATCCCAGCAACGCGGAAAGACCGATCGCTGACACGGAGATCCCGGCTGCCGCCAGCACGAGATGGCTGCGTGGCATCGAGATCTCCTGACGTTCCGCGTTCATTGATGTCCCTCCGAAAGGCCCACTGACCTCGAAAGGCCCTTGGACATCATCGCCCGTCGGCAGAAGGCTGGCGGCGTTTTCTTCGCGACCTAGATCTTGAAGAGCGCCAAGTTTCCAACCACCTCGCACCGATCGCCGGGGCACGCGACGGATGCCGGCACCAGCATCGCGTGATCCGCCGAAAAACCGGCAGGCACATCGATGCCGCCGCCGACGACCGACCGGGTGAGTCGCGCGCCGGGGCTGACGCGCGCGCCGGGCCAGACGATGTTGCCGCGCGTGTCGAGGCCGCCGAATACACGGCACGTGCTCACGTAATCGGCCGGCGTGCCGACATCGTGAAAGGCGGCGGTGACGGGGAACACGCGCACGCGGCCGGGCGCCGCGCGGATCAGGTCGCGATAGACGCCATGAACGGTTTCCGCCGGCGTGTGGTCCGGCAGCGCGGCGAACACGCGGGCGTTCACCACTTGAATGCCGACGAAGTGCCACGAGTCCTGTGCATGGCCCTTGGGGATGAAGCCCAGGACGCGGCCGCTCGCGTCCGCGGCGATGCCGTTGTATCGATCCTTCGCCGGATTCGGAATCACCCCCATCGTCACGTCGGCGCCGGTGCGCGCGTGCGCGTCGATGAGGGGCGCGAGCGCGACATCGGTGAGCGTGTCGCCGTTCACGATCAGGAAGGGATCGGTGTTGATCAGCGGCAGCGCGTGCCGTGGTCCACCCGCCGAACCCAGGAGGACCGGTTCCCACGAGTAGCGGACGCGCAGGCCGTACGACGCGCCGTCGCCGATCATGCCGGTGATGGTGTGCGGCAGGTGGTGGAGGTTGAGGACGGCGTCCGTGATGCCCTCGCGCGCCAGCCAGCGAAGGACGCGCCCGCCCAGTGTCTCGGCGCCCACGGGCACCGCCGGTTTGGCCACGAGCCGCGTCAGCGGATCGAGCCGCTTGCCGAGCCCGGCGGTCAGCACCAGCGTCGAGATCATTTCAGGTAGAGCGTGCGATACGAGTCGAGGATGTAGTCGGCAGGCGCGCGGCCCAGCGCGCGGGCGGTTGCGGCGATCGTGTCGATCGTGCCTTCGATTTCCACGAAGACGCCGACGGGCGTGCGATCGATGAAGACGCGCGCGTCGCCGATCCGGTAGTCCTCGCGATGTTTCAGGATGCGCGCCCGCTCGGCGTACCCGAGCCTGGCGAGCAGCGACTCGGCGATGTCCGCATCAGCCACGGTGGTCTCGATTTCTTCGCGGCTCTTGACCGGGCCGGCCTGGACGGGGCCTTTGAACGTGATCGTGGTGGTGCCGGGCTCGCGGCGGATCCGCAGCGCGGCGCCGCCGCTGTTGAGTCGGGCGTCGGCCGTGTCGAGGAAGCGATCGTCCTGCGGCCGCTCGGACCCGACGAGGCGGCCGCCGGCAGCGATCACTGCCTGGCGGGCCGCCTCGTGAGTCTCGAACCTGAGCTTGACTTCCCGTTCAATCATGGCGCCGCGTGGCGCCAGTGTACCGCGTTCGTCGCAAAATGCCCGCCGCCTACTTCTTGCGCAGGGTGAACAGCTGCTCCGCGCCGCCGCGCCACACCACGATGCGGGCGATGTGGCCCGTGGCCACCTGCGCCAGCGTCTTGATCGCGTCATCGGCCGAGGCGACCGCGTGCCCGTTGATCGTGAGGATCACGTCGCCGGGGGCCATGCCGCCGAGCGCCGCGGCGCCGCGCGCGTCCATGTCGGAGACCACCACGCCGCTGCGGCCGGCCGGCACCTGGAGCCGTCGCGCCAGCTGCGGCGTCAGCGGCTCAATCGTCATGCCGAAGCCGGTTTCCTTGGGCGCGGGCGCGGCGTCGGGCTCATTCTGTGACGGCTGCTGCGACTGCTGCAGCTCTTCATCCACGTTGAGCTCTTCGACCTTGACGTTGAGCGACAGCGGCTTGGCGTCGCGCACGATCTTCATCGGGACCGTGGTGCCGGGCGCCGTGTGCACGACCATGTCGACGAGCGCGTTGCTGTCGACCACCGTCTTGCCGTTGAACTCGGTGACGATGTCGCCGATCTTCACGCCGGCTTTCGCGGCCGGTCCGCCGGGGGTGACCGCGCTGATCTGCGCGCCGTTGGTGTTCGACAGCCCGAGATCCTTTGCGTCCACTTCGAGGAAGCGCTTCTTGTCGACCGACACGCCGATCCGGCCGCGCGAGACCTTGCCCGTGCGCAGCTGGGCCAGCACGTCCTTCACCGTGTTGATCGGCACGGCGAAGCCGATGCCGAGGTTGCCGCCATCTTCGCCGTTGGAAATGATCGCCGTGTTGATGCCGACGACTTCGCCGCGGATGTTGAAGAGCGGCCCGCCGGAGTTGCCGTGGTTGATCGCGGCGTCCGTCTGAATCATCTCGAGATCGCGCTGCGGCACCGGGTTGAGCTCGGGGCTCACGCGCGACACCGCGCTGACGACGCCGACGGTGACGGTGTTGGAGTAGGAGAAGGGGCTGCCGATGGCCATGACCCAGTCACCGGGCTGCAGCTGCGACGAATCGCCGAACGTGGTCTCGGCCAGCGGCGTCTTCGGCATGTCGGTCAGCTGGATCAGCGCGCTGTCGGTGAGCACGTCGCGGCCGACGACCTTGGCCGGCAGGCCGTCGCCGTACGGATCGCCGTTGAAGAGCTTCACGCGGACTTCCTCGGCGCCCTGCACCACGTGGTTGTTCGTCAGGATGTAGCCGTTGGCCTTGTCGATGATGAAGCCGCTGCCGCCGGCCGCCACTTCATCGCCCTGTTTGTTGTTCGGGCGGCGATTCGGGATCTGCGGGCCGGGCACCTGGAAGCCCGGGAACTGGAACAGCTGACTCATGTCGGGCCGCTGCCGGTGCGAGATGGCCACGATGCTGACCACCGCCGGGTTCTTGTCCTTCGCGATGTTGCGGAAGGTCCCGGCGTCGATGGCGCCGTTCAGCGGGGCGCTGTTGGTGGCCGGAATGTTCAGCGGGCCGGCCGACGACCGCGGCACAAGGTCCAGGCGCGACGCGATGACCATTCCCATCGCCACGGACGCGAGTGCGATCAGGATGCCGTAAAAGACACTGGTTCTGCGATTAGACATGTTTCACTCCGCTCATACGTAAGAGTTCAGACTGACAAGGACCCGTGACGGTCGCTGTGTTGGCTCCCACCACCATATTAATTTCCGTTCTGACGCCGAATTCCTTCGTGTAGATCCCGGGTTCGATCGTGAAACCCGTGCCCGGCAGCAGCCGCCGGTCGTCCCGCGTTTCGTAGTCATCCATATGGACGCCGTTGCCGTGCACTTCGATGCCGAGGCTGTGGCCCGTGCGGTGGACGAAGTACTCGCCGAAGCCGGCCGCGGTGATCACATCGCGCGTCACGCGATCGACCTCCCAGCCGCGGATGTCCGTGCCGGTGGCGATCGCCGTCTGCACCTTGTTCACGGCGGCGTCGCGGCCCGCGGCGATCGTGTTGAACGCCTTCGAAAATTTCTCGGGCGGCGCGTCGCCGGTAAAGCCGGTCCAGGTGATGTCCGCGTAGACCGCGCCGGGCGCCGGCAACTTCCCCCACAGGTCGAGCAGGAGAATCTCGTTCGGACGGATGGCGCGCGAGACCTCGCGGGTGGGGCAGTAGTGCGGGTCGCCGGCGTTTTCCTGCGCGCCCACGATCGGCGCGTTGTCGGCGATGAGGCCCTCTTCGTCGAAGAACTTCACCATTTCCTGCTGGACCGTGAACTCGTCGAGCGCGACGCCGGCCTGGAGCCTGGCCTGCACGTACGCGAACGCGCGGTCCTTGATCCGATAGAGCTTCTCGGACGCGAGGACGTGCGTCGTGATCTCGGCGTCGTGCCAGGCCGCTTCGAACTGGCCGACCAGATCGCCGGACGAGACGACCGTCAGGCCCATCGAGCGGATGAGGTCGATCGTGCCCGCGTCCACGCGCGAGATGTACGGGATGCCGCAGTTGGCCGAGTACTCCATCGCGATCGTCTTCGCGCCCTTGAGAATGGTCTTGAGGCCGCTCTCCATGGACACGCGCTCGGCGTAGATCGTCTTGTCACCCGGCAGCGCGTCGAGCTTGCGCGACTCGATCGCGTGGTTGAGCTTGCGCGGCGTGCCCGTGACCGGAATGAAGTAGTACCAGCGGCGCGTGACGTGCTGGCCGGTCAGGCCGACCAGTGCCTGGGCGATGGCGTTCGTGCCGCGGAAGTCGTACAGGAGCCAGCCATCAATTTTTTCAGCGGCCAACGCAGCTTGGATACCAGCAATATCGAGTGACATCGGCAAAGTATATGGTCTTGCATACTAAGACGCATCCTGCAGGTCGCCGGTTTTGAGCGGGCCACGCTCAGGGCGGTTTCTTAACGATGCTTAACCTTTTCGCCTCCGCGGCCCTGTTACATCTCGCCGTTCCAGTCTTCCGGGTCCGGCGCGGTGGAGCGGAACATCTCGAGATGCCATTTGCCGCCGCCCCACGGTTCGATGACGTCGGCCGCAACCACGTCGACCAGGATCTCGGTGAACGACCGGCGTTCCGGATCCTTGTCGAGGTGGTATGCTTGGTCGTCCCAGTTGAATGACGGAAACAACACGAGCGTCAGAAACAGATCGAACCCGTCGTCGATGACGAGCAGCTGGCCGATCGGCCGCTTCTGCGTGGAGTGGAACACGAGATACTTCTCGGCGGTCGTGGCGCGGATGTAGCGCTTCAGCGTGAACTCGCGCGCCACGATGTCTTCGATCGCGATCTTGCGTTCCCAGCAATCGCGGCAGTACCGCTCGTCGCCGCGCGGCTCCGACACATCCTTGGCGTCACACAGCGCGCAACGCGTGACCTCTGCAGCCTTTCGAGACATTTGAATACCTTAACTGTTAAAGGGGCAAAGGGGCAAAGCGGCAAAGGGGCAATGAAGAGCAAAGGCTCATAGACAGACTGTCAGCGAGCCCTTGCTCTTCATTGCCCCTTTGCCCCTTTGTCCCTTTGCCGCTTTAACGAACGTCCAGCTTGACCGCGGGTGCATAGGTCCGCTCGACGTAGTCCTTGAGCATCCGCCGCGTGCTGAAACGCGGCGTGACGGTGATCAGCGCGCGCCGCACGTACGCGAGCCAGCGCGCCGGAATGCCGCGCGCGTCGCGGTCGTAGAAGGCCGGCACGATCTCCGCTTCGAGCAATTTGTACAGCGCGTCCGCGTCGGCCGCGTCCGCCTCGTCGGGCGACGCCGACGTCGACGCGCCCTCGATGAGCCAGCCGTTGGTGCCGTCGAAGCCTTCGGCCCACCAGCCGTCGCCGATCGAGAGATGCGGCGTGCCGTTCATCGACGCCTTCATGCCGCTCGTGCCGCTGGCTTCGAGCGGCCTGCGCGGATTGTTGAGCCACACGTCGCAGCCCTGCACGAGAAAATGCGCCACGTGCAGATCGTAGTCGTCGATGAACGCCACACGTCCGGCAAACCGCGGGTCGATGGCCTGGCGGAACACGTTCTGCAGGTGGTGCTTGCCGGCTTCATCGGCCGGATGGGCCTTGCCCGCGAACACGATCTGCAGCGGCCGCCGGGTGTTGTTGACGAGCCGGGCGAGCCGGTCGGCGTCGCGGAAGATGAGGTCGGGCCGTTTGTACCCCGTGAACCGCCGCGCAAAGCCGATGGTGAGCGCGTGCGGATCGAGCATCGCGCCGCCGGCCACCACGCGCGCCGCGCTGGCGCCCTCGTCGGTCCACCGATCGCGGATGCGCTCGCGCACGAAGTGGAACAGGTGGCCGCGCAGTTCCTGCCGCACCGCCCACAGCTCATCGTCGGGAATCGCCAGCACGCCCTGCCAGACGGCCGGATCATCCGTGCGTTCGCGCCACGCCTCGCCGAGGTAGCGATCGAAGACGGCGGTCAGCTCGGTGGAGATCCAGGTGGGCGCGTGCACGCCGTTGGTGATCGCGCAAACCGGCCGGTCGGCCGGCGCCAGCGCCGGCCAGAGCGGCGCGAACATGGCGCGCGTGACCTCGCCGTGCAGCTGGCTCACGGCGTTGATCGCGCCCGCCGTGCGCATGGCGAGCGCCGTCATGTTGAACTGGCGGCCGTTGCCATTGCCGTTGTCGTAGTCGCCCAGCGCGAGAAACGCGTCGCGATGTTCGCCCATCGAGCCCCAGCAGCCCGCCAGGTGCTGTTCGACCAGGTGAAACGCAAACGCGTCGTGCCCGGCCGGCACGGGCGTGTGCGTGGTGAACACCGTGCTCGCGCGGACTCGTTCGATCGCCGCATCCCAACGCAGGCCGGCCGCGAGGAAATCGCGGATCCGCTGCAGCACGACGAACGCGGCGTGGCCTTCGTTGAGATGCCACGCGGCCGGCGTGACGCCGAGCGCGCGCAGGGCCAGCACGCCGCCGAGACCGAGCACGATCTCCTGTTGCAGGCGCGTATCCGGTCCGCCGCCGTACAGCCGCGCGGACAGCTCGCGGTCCCACGGCGCGTTCTCTTCAAGATCCGTGTCGAGCAGGAACAGCCGGACGCGGCCCAGCCGGACCTGCCACACCTTGACGAGCACGTTGCGCGTGCCGAGCGGCACCATCACGATGCATGGCTGGCCGTCGCGCGCCACGGCGGCCGTCACCGGCGCATCCGCCCAGGTGAGGTGCTCGTACATTTCCTGCTGCCAGCCTTCCGGCGAAATGCGCTGCCGGAAGTAGCCCTGCGGATACATGAAGCCCACGCCGACGAGCGGCACGCCGAGGTCGCTGGCTTCCTTGCAGTGATCGCCCGCGAGCACGCCGAGCCCGCCCGCGTAAATCGGCAGGGTCTGATGCAGCGCGAACTCCGCGGAGAAGTACGCGACGGCGCGCGTGGGATCGGTGCCGACGTGCTGGTCCCACCACGTGCCCTTGGACGACCGGTTCGCGTCCATCGCCGCGATCGCGGCGTCGTACCGCGCCAGGAACTGGGGATCGTTCGCGGCGCGTTCCAGTTGCTCCATGGGCAACTCGCGCAGCATCCGTACCGGGTTGTGCGCGCTCTGCCGCCACATGCGGTAGTCGAGACTGCGAAACACCTCGCGGGCCGGGTGCCACGTCCACCACAAGTCGCACGCGAGTTCGAACAGGCGGGGCAGCCGCTTGGGTAACGGCGGCGCTTCGGGCGAGGTCATCCAGAAACTCCGGTCGGGATCACAGTGGTCGGCCATCGG
>JAKALV010000419.1 GCA_021824055.1 Acidobacteriota bacterium | reverse complement strand
ATCGGCTCCGCGCAGAATTCATTGAACCCACACCGGCACCACGATCAGGCGTCCCGGGAGGGATCGTGCTCGTGAAACCCGGTGGGTTCGAGGGGTTCGGCCGGTTCGGCAGGTTCGAGGGGTTCGACGGTGCCGGGGCGCAGCGCGGGGGCGCGCCGGGGGGCGGCAGCGGACGTGGCGGCGCTGTGCGTCCGCGCCGTGGCTTCGAGCGGGTCCAGCCGACGGCCGAACTTCTCGGCAATGCCCGCCATGGCCTCCTTGAACTCCTGCCGGCTGACCGCATCGCGCTCCGTCGACGCGGCGATCTTGTTGAGCAAGTCCTCGTGCAGAACACCGATGCGCTCTTTGACGGCTTCGAAGCCTGCGCGGGTCTCGACATCGTCCCGATGGGTGAGAGAAGAGCAAAGCGCGTGCCGTCGCAGCAGCAGGGGAGGAATCGACATCGTCTGCACGGACGCACTTTACGGCAGGTGCGATGGGCTGCCACCGCGACCTGAAATGCTACGATGCGCCGGTGCGACGCCTGCCTACACTCCTTCTGGCTGCGACCGCGGCCCTGGCCTCGCGGTCGCTGGTCCTCATCAATGCGGCGCCGCAGGCGCCCGCGAAGCCGGTCGTCGAAAACGGCCAGGCCCAGATCGTGCCGGCGTTTCAGGATCCGGCGCAGTGGATCAAGCAGACGCTGTGGGTCGAGACGTCGTTTGATTCCGACGCGGATGGGAAGCCCGATCGAGTGTTCGTCGATGTCACACGGCCGAAGCAGACCGACACCGAAGGCCTCAAGGTCCCGGTCATCTATGAATCGTCGCCGTACTTTGCGGGAACCTCCGGCCCGCGCGACTACCTCTGGGACGTGAAACAGGAAGTCGGCGCCGAGCCGCCGCCGCGCACGGATCAGCCCGCGATCCCGTTCCAGCCGGTGCGGGCCAACGTGTCGAACTCGCTCGTGGCCACGTGGGTGCCGCGTGGGTTCGCCGTCGTGCATTCCGAAGCGCCAGGCACGGGCCTGTCGCAAGGGTGCGTCACCGTCGGCGGCGCGCCCGAGGAGCTCGCGCCGAAAGCCGTCATCGACTGGTTGAACGGCCGCGCGAAAGGCTACACGACGATCGACGGCACCGAACCGGTCGTGGCGACTGCGTGGTCCACCGGCAAGGTCGGCATGACGGGCACGTCGTACAACGGCACGATCCCGGTGGCCGCCGCGACCACGGGCGTCGCGGGCCTCGAGGCGATCATTCCGGTGGCGCCGAACACGTCGTACTACCACTACTACCGCAGCAACGGCCTCGTGCGGCATCCGGGCGGCTGGCTCGGGGAAGACATCGACTTTCTCTACGACTACATCAACAGCGGCAATCCGGCGACGCGCGACAGGTGCAACGCGATGATCCGCGACGACCTGTACGTGAAGGGCCGCGACCGCGCGCACGGCGACTACGACAACTTCTGGGCCGACCGCGATCTGCTCACGAAAGCGCGCGGCATCAGGGCCGCGGTGCTGATGTCGCACGCGTTCAACGACTGGAACGTGGTGCCCGAGCACAGCGTGCGCATCGCCCTCGCGATCAAAGGCCGCGTCCCGCTGCAGTTCTACTTTCATCAGGGCGGACACGGCGGCGCGCCGCCGCTCGCGATGATGAACAAGTGGTTCACGCGCTATCTCTACGGCGTCGAGAACGGCGTCGAGAACGACCCGAACGCGTGGATCGTGCGCGAAGGCGCGCAGCCGTCAGCGCCGACGCCGTACGCCGACTATCCGAATCCCGCCGCATCGCCCGTGACGCTGTATCCGGCCCCCGGTGGATCCGGAACCGGGCCGCTCGGCTTCACCGCGTTGAAGGCACACACCGTCGAGAAGTTGATTGACGATGTGCAGTTCAGCGGCGCGGTGCTGGCCAAGGCGGAGCAGTCGCCGAACCGGTTGATCTACGCCACGCCGGTGCTGACGTCGCCGGTACAGCTCTCCGGCTTCGTGCGCATCACGCTGACGCTGGCGTCGAGCAAGCCCGCGGCGAATCTGTCGGTGTGGCTGGTGCAGTTGCCGTGGGCCGACGGTCCGATCGGCACCGCCAACCTCATCACCCGCGGGTGGGCCGATCCGCAGAACCACGATTCGCTCATCAATGGCGGCGACTACCACTCGAAGGTGCCGGGCCGGCCGCTCGTGCCCGGCACCTTCTACAAGATGACGTTCGACCTCGAGCCCGACGATCAAGTCATTCCCGTCGGCAAACGCATCGCGCTGATGATCATGTCGAGCGACCGCGACTTCACGCTCTGGCCCAGGCCCGGCACCCAGCTATCGGTGGATCTGTCGGGGACATCGATCCAGTTGCCCGTGGTGGGCGGCGGGGTGGCGCTGCGAAGATCGATTGGGAAGTAGATCAACCCCCCAGGTTGAATGCGGTAATATCCCGGCTCATGCAGCCTAAGGAACTCACGATCCGCGGTCTGGTGCTCGGCGCGCTGATCACCACCGTCTTCACTGCCGCCAACGTCTACCTCGGCCTTAAAGTGGGATTGACCTTCGCGTCGTCGATTCCCGCCGCGGTCATTTCGATGGCGATCC
>JAKALV010000091.1 GCA_021824055.1 Acidobacteriota bacterium | reverse complement strand
ACTGCTTCTTGTTCGACAGCAGCAGATTCAGGTAGCCGCTCCGGGCGCGATCGAAGCTGTGCCGGTTCGGGCAAACGGCCGCCGTGGCGCCGAGCGTGAGTTCGGACGCGCACGCCGGGCAGGCCAGGGCAGTCTTCATCACTACAGTGTCTGCGAAAAATCCGTCCGTAGTACGTAGGGCCGAGCTGAAGCTCGGCCCTACGTACATCGGCCCTAAAACTCCGTGTGCTCGGTGCGGCGGATGATCTCGTCCTGCAGCGCTTCGGACAGGTCGCAGAAGTAGTCGCTGTATCCGGCGACCCGCACGATCAGGTCGCGATACTCGGCCGGCTTGGCCTTGGCTTCACTGAGCTTCCCGGCGGTGACGACGTTGAACTGCATGTGGTGGCCATCGAGCTTGAAGTACGACCGCACCAGGCTGTGCAGGTTGTCGATGCCGGCATCGCCGGCGAGCAGGCTCGGCGTGAACTTCATGTTGAGCAGCGTGCCGCCGGTCTTGATGTGGTCCATCTTCGCGGCCGACTTCAGCACGGCGGTCGGGCCGTGGCGATCGGCGCCCTGCACGGGGCTGATGCCCTCGGAAACCGGCTGGCCCTCGCGGCGCCCGTCCGCGGAGGCGAGGCACACCTCGCCGAAGTAAACGTGGCACGTTGTCGGCAGCATCTCGAGCCGGTACGCGCCGCCTTTGCCGTTCGGCCGCCCGTCGATTGCCGTGAACAACATGCGGAATGTCGCCGTCATCAGCGCATCCGCGCGGTCATCGTCATTCCCGTACTTGGGTGTCTTGTTGACCAGGCGCTGGCGCAGCTGCTCGTTGCCGTTGAAGTCGGCGTCGAGGATCTCGACGAAGCGCGAGAGCGGCAAGTCGGCCTTGTCGAAGATCACGTCCTTCAGGGCCGAGAGGCTGTCGGTGATGCTGCCGATGCCGACCGCCTGAATGAAGGTGTTGTTGTAGCGCGCGCCGCCGGCATTGTAGTCCTTGCCGCGCGCGATGCAGTCGTCGGTGATCACCGAGAGGAACGTGTGCGGCATCCGCGTGGCGTACAGCCGCTCGATCAGCTGATTGCCGCGGACCTTGATGTTGAGCACGTGATGGACCTGCGCCGTGAAGGCGGCGAACAGGTCGTCGTAGGTCGTGAAGGTGGACGGGTCGCCCGTGCGCGCGCCGATGTACTTACCCGTGCCGACGTCGTAGCCGTCGTGCAGCGCGAGCTCGAGCATCTTCATGAGGTTGAAGTAGCCGGTGAGAATGTAGGCTTCCTTGCCGAAGGCGCCCACTTCCACGCAGCCCGAACACCCGCCTTCACGCGCGTCTTCGGGTGTCTTTCCCTGGCGCAGCTGTTCTTCCACCACCGCGTCCGCGTTGAAGAGCGACGGGAATCCGTAGCCGTTGCGGATCACCTTCAGCGCGTGCTTCAGCACGACGTCGGGCGTCTTGCGCGAGACCTGCATGTTGCTGCTCGGTTGCAGCAGATGCATGTCGTCGATGATGTCGAGCAAGACGTGCGTCAGCTCGTTCGAGCCGTCGCTGCCGTCGCGGAGCAGCCCCGCGAGGTTGATGTTGGCGAAGTCGGTGTAGGTCCCGCTTTCCGCCGCGGTGACGCCGACCTTGGGCGGCGACGTGTGGTTGTTGAACTTGAGGAAGAAGCACTCGAGCAGCTCTGTCGCCGATTCGCGCGTCAGCGTGCCGTCGGCGAGCCCCTTCTGGTAGAACGGCCACAGATGCTGGTCGAGATGGCCCGGACTGAACGCGTCCCAACCGTTGAGCTCCGTGATCACCGCGAGGTGAGCGAACCAGTAGGCCTGCAGCGCTTCGTGGAAGTCGCGTGGCGCATGCGCCGGCACCCATCGGCAGACGTCGCGGATCTTCAGCAGCTCCCGCTTGCGGCTGTCGTCGCTCACACGCGCGGCCTCGGCCTCGGCGAGCTCCGCGTGGCGCTCGGCGAACCGGATCACGGCATCGCACGCGATCGACATGGCCCGCACCTCTTCGCGCTTGTCGAGCGCCTCCGGATCCTTCTCGAAATCGAGCGCGGCTTCGACGGCCGCGATGTCGGCTTTGAAGTCGAGCATGCCCTTGCGATACAGCTTGCCGTCGGCCACGGTATGGCCGGGCGCGCGCTGTTCCATGAACTCGGTGAAACAGCCGGCCGCGTAGGTGTCGTGCCACTCCTGCGGGAGTTCGAGGAACATCTGATCGCGCAGCGACCGGCCGCGCCAGTAGGGAATGATGTCGCGCTCGTACTCGGCGATCACGGCCTCATCGACCTTGTAGCTCGTCTTCGGGCGCGAATCCAGGATGCGCAGGTCGTCGACGCTGTGACAGGTGAGTTCGGGGTACGTCGGAACGGCTTTCGGCTGTGGGCCGCGCTCGCCGACGATGAGCTCTTCGGCGCCCATCCAGAGGATCTTGCGTTCGCAGATCTGGAGGAAGTTCAGGGCGCGAAGGACCGGCGTGCTGTGCCGGCCCAGGTGCTCGCGGTAGAACTCAGTGGTGATGCGCGCGCGTTCGCTGCTGATGGAGGGAACGGCGTCGAGGCTGTCGCGTCGCAGGCGTTCGGCGCGGGCGGTCATGCGGGCGGTGCGTACGGTCATGCGTGGCCTCCGATATTCGTCGTCAGGCCCCTGGCGCGAAAGTGCGAGGCCAGGGTTTCGAGTCGCGTGGCGCTGGGCGGCACGGTGCCGTGCAGAGCATAGTCCATGCCGACGCGGGCAAACTTCGCTTCGCCGGTCGGGTGATAGGGCAGCAGGTCCACGTGGCGGATGCCGGGCAACGACTGCAGGAACGCCGCGGTCGCGTCCAGATTGGCCGCGTCATCGTTCATCTCGGGAATCACGGGCACGCGGATCCAGATGTTGTCGTGGATGGTCGTCAGCGCCTGCAGGTTCTGCAGGATGAGCTGGTTCGACACGCCCGTCGCCGCTTTATGGCGCGCCTCGTCCATCAACTTCAGGTCGAACAGCACCAGGCTGGTGTGCGCCGCGGCGTCGCGCAGGTCCTGCCATTTGGCGAAGCCCGACGTATCGAGCGCGGTATGCACGCCTTCCTGCCGGAGCAGGCGCAGGCATTCGATGACGAACGCGGCTTGCATCAGCGGCTCGCCGCCGGAGAAGGTCACGCCGCCGCCGGACTCGTCGAAGAAGATGCGATCGCTGAGCAGCGTCTTCACCAGCTCTTCCGGCTCACGCATTTCGCCCACGGTCTGCAGCGCGCCGGTGGGGCAGAGCTCGACATCTTCCTTGGTACGGCCGGTGACCACCGCGCTGGCGAGTTCCTCCTCGCTGCATCGCTCGCAGCGCATGCAGTGCTGCATCATGCGGATGAATTCCTGGCGGGGCGACTGGCTTTCGGGGTTGTGGCACCACGCGCAGCTGAGCGGGCAGCCCTTCATGAAGACGGTGCTGCGCAAGCCGGGGCCGTCGTGGAGCGAGAAGCGTTGGATGTTGAAGACGAGCCCGGCGGGCATTAACTCACCGCGTATAGCGTACTCGCGACCGGGGTGCGTGCCAACGGTCTTCTGCCTCGGCCAGGTTTAGCTGGCGGACGCGAAGTCAGGCATTGCGCAGCCTGGTCAGCTTGCCCCAGAGCCTCTCCCGAACGTCCTGAATGTCGGCGTCCGTCGGCACTGGAGTTCCCGCGAATCGGCCGAGGAACCGGGCCCGCTTTCGTGTTGAGGCGCTTGTGGCCGCCCGCGCGTTGAGCTGCTTCTTGAGCGAGGCGGGAATTTTCAGCGTCACGGCCGCGTCCTTCAGCATCACGTCATTCTGCAGCACGTTGCATGCATGATCAATTATCGATTCCAATGGGTGTTCAATCGTCAGCGGCGCCCGTCCTGCCCGCTCGGCCAGATCGGTCCGGGCGTCGGCACGAACATCGTGCAGGAGAACCCCGGCACTGGGTGGAGTTCAAGAACTGTCGTATTCCGCGGTATCAACGAACCTACTTGACGAACATCCACCCAACCACGGAGCCAACGGCGGCGCCGAGCACCAGGAAGCTCGGCACCGCCAGCACCGCCAGGCCTTGGGTCGAGCAACTACGACCGGACGGGCAGGGTTCGTTTAGGCCCGTGTTTGCGCTGACGATCCCCACGACGAGGCCGACCAAGCTCCCGATGAGAAAGCCTTTGCGAATCGGATGTGAGGTCTTCCGGGCGACCGGCGCCGGCGCGGCGGCCTGCGCCGGCGGCAGGGCCAGCCGCACAGACCTCGTCGAGAGCGCGTCAACCAGCGGGCCACTGCGCTGAGCGAAGGTGGTGCCGCTGGTGGCGAACACGAACACGACGAGGATTGCGAGATGTCTGGCCATGACCGACTCCTCTGTTTGGTGTGTTGGTTCGCAGCGCTTCGCGAACCCGACCGTCACAGCGGCGCTCCAGTCACCGCGTGTGTCCGCTGGCGGCGGGATCGTACATTTCGGATGGCGCCCTCGTCAATAGGGCCGCCTGCTGATTGTGCTCGTAGGTGGTCTTCCACACGAATCCGCCGACGCCCGCGCGTCGGTCGCCGTGAACGCACCCGCAACGGCGTCAGGCTTTCGTCAGGATCGGTTCATGACCCCGATCCGGGCAACTCGTAGAGTTCGCGTTCAACCACTGATCGGCCGAAAGGCGGGCGGCGCCGTCGTCAGCGTGACGTGGCGCTGAGTCGTGCTCTCCGTTTGGCTGTCAAACAGTGAAGGCCCGCCGGTTGGGTCACAGCGGGCCTTTTGTCTTTCTAAGCTTTTGTGGAGCCGACAATCAGATTTGAACTGATGACCTGCTGATTACGAATCAGCCGCTCTACCAACTGAGCTATGTCGGCCCTGGGAACAGCACACAACTGTAACATCTTCCGCCGCCCGCGTGCCAGGGAGCGGCCAACGCCCAGGCGCGTAAGGCTCTTAAAGAGAATGTCTTCACGTCCTTCACGCCCTTAACGGTTAGCCGAACTGCCCGCGGGCCATTGCTATACTGACCGGCGTTGACGACTGCGCCGGACCCAGCCGTGTTCGTTCGCGAGGCCTTCTGGCTCATCCTGGCCCGCCAGCCGAGCGACACTGAGCTTCGCGATCAACTGCGCAACTACACCCCCGGCGACGAACGCACCGTCGTCCTCCGCTTCCTCTCGTCGCCGGAATTCCGCCTGGTCCGCGACGGGTGGGCGACCGGCCGCGGCATCGACAAGGCCCCGGCGGTTCATGAAGAGGGCCTGGGCACGCTCGGATCGGATGAGCGATTCGTCCGGCTGGCCTATACGTGGCTCTTCGATCGGGACGCCGATGAGGGCGGCCTCACACACTACGTCGGCGAACTTTCGGCGGGCCTCTCGCGCGTGAATCTGACGCGCCGGTTCGTGCTGTCCGATGAATTCACCCGGCGCTATCAGGAGATCTCGCCCGAGGGCGGCCTGATCCCGCGCGACGTTCAGTTGTGCGAGCTGGCCAACCCGGCCAAGTGGGACAACCCCGAGTGGATGGATCTGCTGCGATCGCTGGTCCTGCCTGATCACAAGATCGCGATGCACCGGAAGGCCTACGAGTTCACGCAGCTTGCTTTCGGCCTGAGCCGCCTCGGTTATCTCAGAGATGATGTGTCGGTGGTCAGTGTGGGCGCGGGGCACGAGTGCGTGCTGTACTGGCTGGCAAATCACGTCGGCCGGGTGGTGGCCACCGACATGTATGAAGGCGTGTGGCAGTCGGAGATGGCGCAGGAAGGCGATGCGAAGGTGCTCAAGCGCCCGGAAGACTACGCGCCGTTTCCGTATCGCGCCGATCGCCTGTCATTCTTCCGGATGGATGGGCGCAAACTCGATTTCCCGGACGCGACGTTCGACGTCGCGTACTCGCTCTCATCGATCGAACATTTCGGCGGACTGGACGGCGCCCGCGACGCCGTCGACGAGATGGCGCGCGTGGTGCGGCCCGGCGGCGTCATCGCGGTTGCGACGGAATACATCCTGTCCAACGCGCCGTACCACGAAGCCTTCCTGCCGGTCCAGATCCACACGCTGTTCGATCGTCCGGGGCTGCGGCTCGTCGAACCGATCGACGAGCGCGTGTGCGACCGGTATCACTACGCCGCGGTGGATCTGCAGAAGAACCGTCACCAGACGCCGCACATGGTGGTGCGCGACGGCGACACGGTGTTCACGTCCGTGATGGCGTTTCTGACCAAAGAAATGGGGCAATGAGGCAATGGGGCAATGAGGCAATTGATTGCCCCATTGCCCCACTAGCTTAGTTCAGTACTTTAATGACGACGCGCCGGTTCTGCGCGCGACCATCGCGGGTCTTGTTGCTGGCCACCGGGTTCTCTTCGCCGTAGCTGATCACGTTCATCCGGTGCAGCGGCACCTGGTGCTGCTTATAGAGGTAGTCGCGGACCGCGTCGGCGCGGGCCAGGCCCAGTTTCTTGTTCCCCTCTGGCGAGCCCGTCGAGTCGGTGTAGCCCTCGATTTCGAAATACGCGCCCTGCGGATCGGCCTTCACCTTGGCCATGAGTTCGTCCAGCTTGGCCTTGGCCGCATCGGGCAGCTTCGCATTGTTCAGCTTGAAGTTGCCCTCGCTCTCGTTGAGGACCACCGTGTACATCAGGCGCTTCGAGGCCTTGTCCACTTCGGCCGCCTTGGCTGCGGCGGCCAGGGCTGCCGCGTTGGCCGCTTCAGCCTTCGAGCCGGCTGCCGTGGCAGCCTGCTGTGCCTGGCCCGCCGCCGCGCCGGCCGCGCCGGCCTTCTGATCCACGCCGGCGATCTTGTCCTCGTTCTGACGCGTTCGCTGCTGGTTCTCCTCGACGCTCTTCGAGAGCGTGTCCACTTTCGAGTTGACGCCCCCGACTTCGGTCTGAACATATTTCTTCGTGGCGCAGGCAGTAGCGCCGCCAAGCGCGAACGTAAGCAGTGTTGCAGTTATCAGTGTCTTGCGCATGTAGGGCCTCCTTAGGGCTCGTACGTCATTCGCTCGTCGGACCGACGCCGGCATCGTAGCCGGTCCGTGCCCGCACGAGCAACTTCTGCTGTTTCACGCGCACGTCAAGCGCGTGCCATCCTGGCGCGCCATCGGATGCGAATGTCATCAGATACTGGTGGTGCAAATCCTCCGCGATGGCGCGCGTGGCGAGCATCGCCTCGTCCGCCGTGGTCACGACAAACGCTTCGCCACCGGTGCTGCGGGCCAGGCGGGCGAGCGCGGCTTCGCGCGCGGCCACGCCGGGGCGATCCACGGCCGGGGTGGTGATCACGACGTAGACGGGCACGTCGATGCCGGAAGCGACATGCGCGACCGCCTCCGCCGTGACGTGGCTGCCGGTGTCAAGGCCGTCGGTCAGCACCACCACCGCCCGGCGCGTGCGCAGCGCGGTGACCTCGCTGGCGGCCGTGGCCATCGCGTCCAGCAGGGCCGTCGTGCCGAATGCGTCCACGTGCGCGAGCTGCAGGAGCAGATGCCCCGGGACCGGTTCGAACGGCTGCAGCCGGGAGACGTCGCGATCGAAGCCGAGCAGTGACACCTGGTCGACGCCGTGGTCGAGCCACCCGAGCAGCTGCCGCGCGGTGTCGCGGCCGATGTCGATCTTGTTGCCCAGGCGCATGCTGCCGCTGCGATCGAACAGCACGACCACCGAGGCCGCCGACGGCTCGAACCAGAAACTGCTGATCGCCCGCGGCGCGCCGTTGTCGAGAATCACGAAGTCATCCCGCTTCAGCGTCGTCACCGGCGTGCCGTTGGCTTGCCGGACCGCCGCGGTCACCGCCACCTGCGTGGCCGATGACTTGAACGACGGCATCGCCGGGCGCACGTCCTGCCCCTGCCCCGTCTGGGCGGCGGCCGACACTCCGAGGAGGGCGGCGGCGATCAGCGAGAGGAGAAGCCGGGGCACGACCATAGGTATATCAATTACTGTGCCAGGAGTACACCGGCGCGGATATCCCCAAAGGCATAGGCCGGCGTCCCACAGGGCGTAAGAAATTCGTGGTGGCCTCGTGGTTTGCGCAAGAACGACATGGTTTAGAGTGGTCGTCATGGTCGCGCGAACACTGCTGACGGGCTGGATGGTGCTGCTGGGCGCGGCCGCGTCCGCGCAGACCCCGGCGCAGATCGGTCAACTGACGAAAGCCCGGCAGGCCTATAACCAGGGACAATACGAACAAGCCATCACCGCCGCGCTTGACGCCCGCCGCGCGCCCGCGCTGGCGCTGACGGCGACGGTGGTGCTGGGACGCGCGTACATCGAGCGCTTCGCCGCCACGGCCGACGGCGCCGACCTGGCGCTGGCGCATGGCGCGTTGGCCGGGCTTGATCCGACGCGTCTCACGCCAAACGACCGCCGCGACCTGACCATCGGACTGGGACTCACCGTGTTCCTCGAAGGGCGTCCTGGCGCGGCCGCCGAACTGCTCGAGGTGGCGCTGGCCGCGCCGGCGGATGCCGATCCACGCGCGCGGGAGAAGTTGTTTGACTGGTGGGCCACCGCGGTCGACCGCGCGGCGCAGCTGGCGCCCGATTCGGGACGCCGCCGGTACTACCGGCGGATCATGGAGCGCAGCGAGTCGGAACTGGCGCGCGATCCGCTGTGCACCGCCGCCGGCTACTGGCTGGCCGCGAGCGCGCGCGGCGCCGGCGAATTCGATCGCGCGTGGGACGCCGCGATCGCCGCCTGGATTCGCGCGAAGCAGACGCCGGCGCTCGGCAACGCCCGCGATGAGAGCACGGACGCTCGCGCCCAGATCGATTTGCTCGTCTCGGCCGCCATCATTCCCGAGCGCGCGCGCGCGCTGGACGCGCGCGCCGCGCAGGCGCTCATCGCCGCCATGCGCGCGGAATGGGAACAGATCAAGAACAGCTGGTAAAGACACCGAACATCGTTCGGGGGGCTTCGCGCGTAGTTCGGGGGCCTCCGCACGCAGTTCGGGGTTCTTCGGAGGCAGTTCGGTGCGGCGTGCACGCGGCTCTTGGCGCGCGCCGAACGAAGCGAGGCCGCGCGCCGAACCTATCCACGCGCGCAGCCCCCCGAACTGCGCGCGCAGCCCCCGAACCACGCGCGAAGGCCCCCGAACGGCGGTCGAAGTTCCACGAACCTCATCCGCCACCTTCAGTGTCGTTACTTGAGTAGTGTCGCGATGGTGTTGGCCTTGTCCGCCAGCTGCCATGCGTAGACGATGTTCTTCGCGTTGAGCGCGTCGCCCGCCTGTTTGATGAAACGCTTGGCGGTGTCGTACTGAGCGCGTCCGTCCGGGCCGAGCGTCTTCGGCTCGATCTTGTCCAGCGTCCGTTCGGCCGAGGCGATGAGCGCGCGCGCGCGTTGCTCGAGTTCGCCTTGATTGGGCGCGGCCTCGAGGGGCGTCGGGGCTGCCGGCGCCGGCGCGGCCGGCGGTGTCGTGGGTGGCGGAGTCGGACGCGCCGGCGCCGGTTCGGTGCGCGTGCGCGGCGGGCCGCCGCCGGAAACCGCCGGTGGATTGAGCTGCGGCGCCGGTGTCTCAACCGCGGGCGCGGGTGGCGCTTCGGGCGGGGCCGGGACGACCACGTGCGGGGGCGCCGCCGGAATCGCGAGCGGCACCGGCGCGGGCATCCGCACCTGCGCCTGGGCGCCGGCGCACGCCACGCTCACAGCGGCGGTGAGACTCAGCGCGAGCAAAGTGGCGAAGCGGCCCATGTCGTAATTATTGCGCGGTTTGCGCGGGTTCGGCAGGCAGCGTCACCGTGAAGGTGGTGCCGCGCCCCGGGGCCGATTCGACACTGATGTCGCCATCGTGCAGCTGCACCGTGCGATAGACCATCGCGAGGCCGATGCCGCTGCCGCCCTCTTTCGTCGTGAAGTAGAGATTGAAAATCTTGTCGAGCTGATCCGCGGGAATACCCACGCCGGAATCCGTGACGGTCACCGCCACGCGGTCGCCCGCGCGCCGGGCGGCGGCGATACGCAGCACGCCGCCGTGCGGCATGGCCTGGCAGCCGTTCAGCGCGAGATTCAGCAGCGCATTCTGCAGTGACGATGAATCCGCGCGGACGTCGGGCAGATCGGCGGGGCAGTCGAGCACGACGCGGACGCCGGCGCTCTCGCCTTCGGCTTCGGCAATGCGCCGGATGTCGTTCAGAAGCGTGAGCAACGACACCGGCTTGAGCGTGAGTTGCTCGGGACGCGAGAACCGCAGAAACGTCTGCACCACGTCGTCGAGACGCCGGAGTTGCCCGGTGATCACCGCGAGATGGCCGGTGGCTTCGCGCGACCCGCCCAGCTGCGTTCGCAGCAACTCCAGGTGAATCGACATGGCGTTGAGCGGATTCTTGATCTCGTGCGCGATGCCGGCCGACAGGCGGCTGAGCGCCACGAGCCGCCGCGCGTCACGCTCGGTGGTGCCGCCACGCGCCGCGCCGGCCTCCGCGCCGCCGAGCGCCAGCGGCGGGCCGATGGTCCCGCCCGCGGCCAGACGCGCGCCGATGATCCGGATCGACTCGCTCACGTCCCGCAGTTCCGCATCGTCCGGCAGATCGACGGCGGCGTCGAATTCGCCGCGGCCCAGCCGCGCGACGCCGCTGCTGATGACGGAGATCGGGCGGAGGATGACATTCGCCAGCAGCATGGCCACCAGCACCGTGCCGGCGAGCACGCCGAAGATCGGCCAGCGCAACTCGCGCAGGGCTTCATCCATCTGGCCGCGGATGAGCAGGGTGGACACGCCCACGTGGATCGTGCCGAACGCGGATCCGCCCGCGATGAGCAGCGATTGCGACACGTCGTACGTGCCGCCGCCGGGCGCGTAGATGGCGCGCAGCTGCTGAATGGGGCCGGCGTCGATCAGGTCGGCCAGGGGGCCGCGGACATCGAGCGTCGTGCCGACCAGGCTGGGATCGTTGTGCGCGATGACCTTGCCCTGCGTATCGGTGATGGCCGCAAACGTCACGCTCTTCGAATAGAGCGAGGCCTCGAGGATGGAACGCAAGCCGGAATCGTTGCGGAGCGCCTCGGCGAGATCGCCCGTCGTGTCCGCGGCCGCCACCGTGAACGCGCGCTGGTAGGCCGCCCATGCCACGAGTTCGCCCGGCGCCTGCGTTTCCTTGAGCCACACGCGCACCATCAGGCCGAGGTAGATCGTGGTCAACGCGGCAATCGCCAGCGCCACGATCAGCGTGACGCCGATGACCTGCTTGGCTTTCATGCCGAGCCGGAATCGCATCAGTCGGTGCTCTCCGCCTCGGCGGCCTCGATGCCGGCGGCTTTCAACTTGTTGTGCAGGGTCTTCA
>JAKALV010000090.1 GCA_021824055.1 Acidobacteriota bacterium | reverse complement strand
CGGCCGCGGCCACCACCGCGTCGCCGTAGCTGTTGCAGCGGAGACGCAGCGAGAGCGTGTCGCCGCCTTCGAAGACCACGTCGCGCTCGTGGCGCGTGGTGCCGCGCACGCGGTGCCACGGCCATGCGATGGACGCGCCGCCGGCAAAGATGACGCGTTGCGAGGTGAGAAACAGCTTGCCGGCTGCATCGCCGTGATCGGGCGCGCTGACCGGCGCCATGAAGTGGCACAGGTCCGTGCCGATCACGCGATGCTGCGTGTCGAGGACGGGCAGGTCCTCCCGGTCGTGAAAGGCGCACAATCGCTCGATCGCCTCGAGCATTTCGCTCTGCCGCTCGCGTTCATCGAGAGCGGTGTCAGGTGCGAGCCGCGGTCGCAGGTCGTCGATCGCCGCGCGCGTCGGGTGCGCGAGCGTGGCGTTCGCGTCGCGCCACCAGAGCGCAACGCCGGGGTGCGGCGACCCTGCCTTCCGTCTGAAGAAGCCCCACGACATGAGGGTGAAGTTTATGCGCAACTGACGGCTGGCTGTCCAAGGTTCAACGTCCAAGGTCCAAGGTCACCCCTCGTCCGATGTCCGAGGGGTCCTTCGTCCGACGTCCGTGCCACGTGCGGCGGACGGACCTTGAACGGACCCTGAACGGACTTCGGACGGAGGACGGCCCGGACCCCGGACAACAAGTGACCTTGGACCTTGGACGTTGGACCTTGGACTGCATCCGTCCGCGCAGCGTCTTACGGCAAAAACGTGATGGCGGTCTCGAGCAGTCCGTGGATCGGGTTGAGCAGGATGATGCAGAGGCCGATAAATGCCGCCAGCGCGATCCACTGATAGCGGCGCGATGCCCGGGGCCGCGGCGGAATCGGGTCGAGCAGACGGCGCACGCGGCGTTCCAGTGGTTCGCCGCGATAGAGCGCGCTGGCCGGCAGTTCCGAGAGCGTCTGGCCGGCCGGCACCATGCGCGCCACGCGCACCAGGGCCTCGGCCAGCGCCACGCGGCCGGCATCGCCGCGCCGGTCGCCGGACGCTTCGTCGGCCACCTGTTCGGCGGCATCGTGCCACGCGGCGTCGATGGCGCGGCCGATGCGCGTCCACGACAGGGGATCGGGCAGCGCGAGCAACAGCAGCCGCCGCGCATTGTCGCGGCGCGTGATGTGGCCGCGCTCGTGATCCAGGATTGCCGCCAGTTCATCCGGCGGGCACTGATCCAGGACGCGGCGCGCCACCAGCAGGCGCGGCCGGATGACGCCGACCACCGCCACGACGGGGAACTCCGTGTCGATGGCCAGCGACGGGATCGTGACGCCAGGCAACGTGACGGGCGTTGCGTCCCGCAGCCATTCACCGAGCAGGCGCCGATGGCGCAGGATCGTGCTCGTCACGCGTCCCGCGGCCATCACCAACAACGCGCCACCGACCACCGCGAGCGCGATCAGGACCTCGCCGATGCGCTCCGTCTGGCTGCGGGGTTCGAAGACAAAGAACGAGCTCATGGCCAACGCGGCCCACAGCACGCTGGCGACGAGCGGCAGCAGCCGGAGTTGAAACAGGAACGCGGCGCGGTCGAGCGGGGCGTCGGGTATGCGCGTCCGGCGCCATTGCCACGCCGCCGCCAACGACGCGACGGCATTCGCCGTGACGAAGGCGGACAAAATGACGATGGCAAAGCGCGCGTCGAAGGTCACCGCGGCTTGGACCCCAGCTCGGCGCGGCGAGCGCGAATGAGCGTTTCGAGTTCTTTGAGCAGATCCCGATCCCGGTCGGCGACCGCCTCCACGAAGAACGACATCAGGGGCCGCAGCGACGCCTGGTCGCCCGCGATGGCGGTGCGCAGCGCGCCGGCGGCGAGGGATGATTCGAGCGCGGCGCGCGAATGGCGCGGGGCGTATCGAAACGCCCGCCCGCTCTTGGTCCGGTCGAGCACGCCCTTTCGGTGCAGCCGGTCGAGCGTCGTCATCAACGTGGTGTAGGCGAGGTCGGAAAACCTGGGTCGGAGATCGCGTACCGAAGCGTCCTGGCCGTGCTCCCAGAGGGCCTCGAGGACGCGCCACTCGAGCGGCCCAAAGGGGCTCGGCGTCGCCGATGTGAGCATCAACTTTCGGAGCCAGGTCATTACGTCGGAGTCTACTATTTCTTCATGCCAATCGAAACGGACGGCGAGGTTCATGGGGCTTCGCGCGAGGTTCGGACAGCTTCGCCCGGGGTTCGGGGGGCTTCGCGCGCGGTTCGGGGGGCTGCGCTGGTGGTGCTCCTGACGCTGACCGGCGCCGCGATGCCTGGCGCCGAGTCTGATCGGCAATCGAGAATCGGGGAATCGGGGATCGGGCAATCGCAAATCGGGCAATCGGGAATTGTAAAATCGGGAATCGTGGAATCGGGGCGGAAGGCATATGAGGCGCGCAAGTGCGGCACGTGTCATATGGTGGCGGGGAAGGGCAACATCCGGTTTCCGCTCGATGGCGTCGGCGGGAGGTTGTCGCTCGCGGACTTGCGGCGGTGGCTGACCGACACGGCCGAGATGGAGGGTGCCCTGCCGCGGCTGCCCGCCGTCCGGATGTCCGAGTGGATGGCCACCAATCGACGAATCAACGCGCGCGATCGCGACGCGCTCGTCGCGTACCTCGCGTCGCTGAAGTAGGCTTAGCGCGTGACCTATGACGCCGTCGTGCTGTTCGCCACGACGCTGCTCGCGATCGTCAACCCGGTGGGCTCCGCGGTGATGTTTGCCGCGGTGGCCGGGCGATTCCCCAAAGACGTGCAGCGGCGCATGGCGAATCAAAGCGGCGTGGCTATTCTGATCATCCTGGTCGTCTGTGCGTGGCTCGGCCGCACGATCCTGCATCTGCTGGGCATCAGCGTGCCGATGCTGCAGGCGGCCGGCGGGTTGATCCTGCTGCGCTACGGCATGCTGATGGTCAGCGCGGAGGAAACCAAGCTGACGGCCGCCGAAGCGCACACGGCGGACGAAGTGCCCGAAGCGCAGTGGAAAGCGCTGGCGGTGGTGCCGCTCGCGATTCCCGGCACCGTGGGCGCGGGCACCATCACCACGGTGGTGATTCAGGCGAGCACGTACAACTCGGCGCGCGACTTGCTGATCATCTCGGCGGTCTCGCTGATCGTGGCCGTCATCGTGTGGATCACCTTCCGCGGCGCCGGCCCGATCAGCCGCCGCCTCGGTTCCATCGGCATGAACATCGTCACCCGCGTGATGGGCATCCTGTTGACGGCCACCGCGTTCGGACTGCTCGGACGGGGCATTGGGGGATTGCTGCCGGGGCTGCTGAAGTAGGGAATCTGGTTAAAGAGACAAAGAGACAAAGGGGCAGAGGGCCAATGAAGATCTTCATTGCCGCTTTGGCCCTTTGCCTCTCTGCCCCTCTAACACGGCCGGCAACTAACCGTAGATGTTGTAGCTCTTGTCCTTCGCAAACCCAATGAGCGTGATGCCGGCTTCACGCGCGGCTTGAACGGCGAGGCTCGTGGGGGCTCCGACCGCGACGAGCGTGCCGACGCCGGCCATCGCGGCCTTCTGGATGATTTCGTACGCCGCGCGGCCGCTGACGACCAGGATGCGATCGCGCGCGGGTGGGAGCGGGCCGCCGGCGATGAGCGCGCGCCCGACGAGCTTGTCCACGGCATTGTGCCGCCCGACATCTTCGGCAATGTCGACAAGCCGGCCGGCGCGATCGAAGAACCCGGCTGCGTGCAGGCCGCCGGTCTTGGCGAACACGGCCTGCGCGTCGCGCAGGCGATCCGGTAACTGAAAGATGAGGTTTGTAAAATCGGGAATCAATTCATCGAATTGATTCCCGATGTTGGCAACTGCAGTTGCCGGGCGGACCCCGAACGACAGCCGGCCGCAGAGGCCGCAGGCCGTGCTCGACGCGCCCGAGCGGGCCAGCGCGGCCGTATCGACAACGACGTCCGGCGCCAGCGTGGCGCGGAGCGTGCCGCTCACGCCGTCACTGTCCATCGTCAATTCCATGCTGCGCACATCGGCGGCGCGGCGAACGACTCCCTCCGCGTACAGCAGCCCCATCCCCAGCGCTTCATCGTCGCCGGGCGTACGCATGAACACGCCCAGCGGCAACAGGTGCGGCCCAGGCTCGGGTGGATTCGACTGGTGAAGCACTTCGATCGTCAGCGGCGCTTCGACGGCGACCAGGTCCTGGTCGGTGCGCGAGCCGTCCGGCGTGACGCGAACCAGCGGTGCGATTGACACGCGGGGCACGCCTCAATCATAGTGTGAACTTCCATGTTTTCCGGCTCGTTCCCGGCTGATCGCGCGATCGCGCAGGCCTGCGCCTGTTGCTGTCCGACGTGTATCCAGCCGGCGGGGCGAGCCGCAGACCGTGACTGATTCCTGCTCCTGATTGATTCGGAATCTCCCGTTCCAGTCTGACGTGGCCCGCACCGCCGGCGCCCCCGTGTGTATCCACGCGTCCGGTTCCGTTGTGCTGGAAAGGTTTGGTCATGTCAGATCCGTCAGTTGCCGCCCGTCTCGCCGTGTATTACGAGCACCCCCGATGGTTCGAGCGGATGTTCGCCGAACTCGACCGTCAGTCTATTGCGTATCGCAAGCTCCACGTGGAGCACGCGCGCTTCGATCCGGCGGACCGTGCGCCCGCGGCGCTGGGCGGGGCGCGCGTGGTCTTCAACCGCATGAGTCCGTCGGCGTATCACCGCGGTCATGGCTCGGCGATCGTCCACACGCTCGCCCTGCTCGGCGCGTTGGAGCAGTCGGATCACCGCGTGCTCAACGGCGAGCGCGCGTTCCGGCATGAAATCTCGAAGGCCCTTCAGTTGTCGGTGCTGGCGAGGCTGGGACTGCCCGCTCCGGCCACGCGCGTCATTCACCGGATCGACGACGCCCCGGCGGCGTCGGAGGGCTTGCGGTTCCCGATCGTGATCAAACCCAACGTCGGCGGCAGCGGCGTGGGCGTTGTGCGGTTTGATTCGCTCGACCAACTGCGCGCGGCGGCTGCGGCGGGGCGCTTGACCCTCGGGTTCGACCACGTGGGACTCGTGCAGGAGTTCATTCCGGCGCGCGGCGGCCACATCGTCCGCATTGAGTGTGTCGGCGGCCGGTATCTGTACGGCATCAAAGTGCATCTGACGGGCCAGACGTTCGACCTGTGCCCGGCCGACATCTGCCGGACAAGCGACGGTCAGCCGCTCGACACTGCGTGTGTCGTTGACGCGCCGAAGCAGGGATTGAAAGTGGAGTCGTTCACGGCGCCTCCGCACGTGATCCGGGCCGTGGAGCGGATGTTGTCCGCAATGGGCATCGACGTCGGCGGCGTTGAATACGTGGTCGACGATCGGGACGGGCAGATGTACTTCTACGACGTGAACGCGCTGTCGAACTTCGTGGCCGACGCGCCGAACGTCATCGGGTTCGATCCCTTCGTCCATCTGGTGAACTACCTCCGCGCGGAGGTGAACCGTGGCTGACACCGCGGGGAAGCGGCCACGCATCGGGTAATGGCTGCCGGTCTTCGGCGGCTGGCTGCGCAACGTCGATGACGAGGGCATGTCCGTGTCGTGGCCGTACATCCGTCATCTCGTGCGGCGCAGTGAAGAACTCGGGTACGACGTCACGCTCGTCGCCGAGCTGAACCGGAGGAGGCGCGGATGTACGGCGTCGAGTTCGACGAGCACGACGCACGGTACGCCCGCACCTCGGAATGGCTGGGTGTCGTCGACGGATTGTGGCGATCGCCGCGGTTCTCGTATGACGGCGTGTTCTACCGGCTGCGCAACACCGTGCTCGAGCCGAAACCGGTCTCGAAACCCCGCCCGCGCGCGCTAATGAAGCAATGAGGCAATGAGGCAATGGGGCAATGGGGCAATGGGGCAATGAAGACCTCGCTGACAGACTGCAATAAAGCCCTTCATTGCCCTTCATTGCCCCATTGCCCCACTGCCCCATTGCCCCACTGCCCCACTGCCCCACTGCCCCATTGCCCCACTGCCCCACTGCCCCACTGCCCCATTGCCCCACTGCCCCATTGTCCCTTTGTCTCATTGCCAGTTGTCTATGAAGCCGCCGGTATCCACACGCGGATCGCCGTGCCCTCTCCCGGCTGGCTCCGGACGCGGATCGCGCCTTCGTGACCGCGAACGATGCCGAGCACCGACGAGAGTCCGAGACCGCGGCTAATGGCCTTCGTGCTGAAGAACGGATCGAAGATGCGGTCGATCACGGCGGCGTCCATGCCGCCGCCGGTGTCGGTCACGTCAATGACGGCGAGCTGCGGCGCGGCGCTGCCGGGTCGGGGACGCGTCGCGTCGAGCGTAGCGGTGCCCAGGTCCGAGGACTCCGCGGTGCCGGTGGACAGCCGCACCTCGATCGTACCGTCGTTCGGCACGGCCTCGGCGGCGTTGACGATCAGGTTGAGCAGGATCTGCCGGAGCTGCGTCGGATCGCCGATCGCCTTCACCTTGGCGGTTGGGCGAAAGACCAGGTGGCAGTGCCGCGCGGCCGAGCTCTGCAGCAGGGTCACCATGTCGGCCGTGATCGCGTTCATGTCGACCGCCTGATTCTTGAGCGGCCGCTCGCCGGCGTAATCCTGCATGCGCGCCACCAGCTCGGTGGCGCGTTCGGCCGCGTTCAGAATGGCGGCAATCGATTCCTGCGCCGGCGCGTCCTCCGGGATCTGGACGGCCGCCAGGTCCGCGTTGCCGACGATGCCCGTGAGCAGACTCTTGAAGTCGTGCGCCAATCCGCCGGCCAGCAGGCTCATCGTCTTCACCTGCTGCTGTTCGACGAGCCGGTGATCGAGCGCGCGGCGCTCCGCTTCGGCGCGTTCGCGATCCGTGATGTCACGGACCAGGACGAGCCAGGCGGACAGTTCGCGCGACTCGTCCAGCACGGGGCGCAATTGCACGTCCAGCGCCTTGCCGTCGACGTGCACCACGGCGCCGCTCGCGCCGAGGCGCGGCCGGGTGTTCCACCACGGCAGCACGCGTTCGATCTTCCGGCCGAGTGGCAGATCGCCGCCCGCCGTCAGCGCTCGGGCGGCGGCGTTGCTGTCGACCACCCGTCCCTCACGGTCGATGACGAACGCGGCATCGCCGAGGCTGTCGAACAGCACAGTGCGCGCCACCGGCACGAGGTCGAACAGGTGATAGCGGAACAGGCCCACGCCAAAAAACACGCCCGAGATCGCGAACCCGACCGGCGTCGGATCGAATCCCCGGATCGGGATCAGGCCGGACACGTATGCGAGGTTGCCGGCCCAGGGCGCGCCAAGGGCCAGGATCAGCATCAGGCTCTGCAGCCGGTACTGCGACGGTTGTTGACGCACGGCGATCCACAGCCAGATCGTGCCCGCCGCCAGCGTCACGTAGGTGAAGGCGGCCGCCACGGCGAACCACGGACCGTGCACGTACTGCAGCAGCACGTAACCCGTCGCCGTGGGCGCCTCGCGGACCGCGCGCCACAGCAGATGATGCGCCTCGTTGCTGAATGCCAGGCCGACGGTGGCGGCGGGGATGATCCAGATCAGCCACGGGGTCGCCGGCGCCGGCCGGCGCGTGTAGGCGCGGGCGAACTCGAACCAGCACACCGGCAGCGCCATGATGCCGATGTACTGAAACTTGGAAACCACGATGCGCTCCGCCGTGGAGTCCAGGAGCGCGTTGAGGCCGGCCGTCAGGCACCAGAAGGCGATCGCCATCTGCAGCCACCCGAGCCAGGATCGGCCGGGGAGTGACGGACGCGCGAATGCGGTGACCCCGACCCAGACCGCCAATGCGCCTGCTCCAAACAGAACAAACGCCTGGACGACATTCCATGCCATGGCTGCCTTAGAATAACGCCATGTCCGGACCGATCTCGCAGTTCATCGATCACCACTATCGCCACTTCAACGCGGCGGCCCTGGTGGATGCGGCCAACGCCTACAACGCGCACCTGGCCGATGGCGGCCTCATGTTCATGACGCTGGCCGGCGCGATGAGCACGGCGGAACTCGGCTGTTCGCTCGCCGAGATGATCCGCCAGGGCAAAGTGCACGGGATTTCGTGCACCGGGGCCAACCTCGAGGAGGACGTGTTCAACCTCGTGGCGCACGACCACTACGTGCGGCTGCCGAAGTACCGCGACCTGACGCCCCAAGACGAGCAGGACCTGCTGGACCGCCACCTCAACCGCGTGACCGACACGTGCATTCCCGAGGAAGAGGCCATGCGCCGGATCGAGCGCGTGGTCGGCGCGCGCTGGGCCGCCTATGAACAGGCGGGCCGGCGGGCGTTTCCCTATGAATTTCTCTACGAGATCCTGCTGGACGGCAGCCTGAAGAAGTTCTACCAGATCGATCCGAAAGACAGCTGGATGATGGCGGCGGCCGAGAAGCACCTGCCGATCTTCACGCCCGGCTGGGAAGATTCCACGCTCGGCAACGTGTTCGCCGCCCACAACATCGACGGCCGCCTCGCGTCGCCGGCCACGATCAAGACCGGAATCGAGACGATGATGGCGCTGGCCGACTGGTACGTGAAGGTCAGCGCGGATCACTCGGTCGGGTTCTTCCAAATCGGCGGCGGCATCGCCGGTGATTTCCCGATCTGCGTCGTGCCGATGATCGAACAGGATCTCAGGCGCCCCACCCGGCTGTGGGGCTACTTCTGCCAGATCAGCGACTCGACCACGAGCTACGGATCCTACTCAGGCGCCGTGCCGAACGAAAAGATCACGTGGGGCAAACTCGGCCCTGACACGCCCAGCTTCGTGATCGAATCGGACGCCACGATCGTGGCGCCGCTGATCTTCGCGAAAGTGCTGGGCTGGTAATTACCAGACGGTTGTCAGGGCTCCGGAGGCGCGGATCGTCGCATCGCGCGTGATCAGCGGCAGTTTGAGATCGCGTGCGGCCGCGGTGATCAGGGCATCGAACGGGTCGCGCGTGAAGCGCAGTTCGTCCGCGTCAAAGACCTGATCGGCATCGATCGGGTGCGGCTGGAACGCCGGATTGCTGAACAGGTCCGCAAAAAACGCGCGCACCGGCCGATGCAGATTGATCCGGACGATGCGCGCGAGCATGCCCACTTCCCAGATGACCGCCGCCGGCACGTAGATGATCGTGCGTTGCGCGTCGGCCGCTTCAAAAACCGCGCGTGCCCGAGGACTGAGCCGCCCGCCGCCCGCGGCGTAGAAGACGAGGGGATGCGTATCGGTGACCGCGGCGTTGAGATCAGCCACGGGCGGGCTTCTTTTGCGCGCGCCCGTACGGCGGTTTGGCGTCGCGAACGAGCACAGGGCGCCCGAGCGATCCATCGAACATCGCCGCCACCTCGGCGTCCGCGCCCGTGAGATCCGGATCCGACGCGGCGATGTCCACGGTGCCGACCACCGAGCGCACCTCACCGGGGCCCCCGCCCACCCGCGCCGCTCGCACCACATCGTCCAATGTCTCGCTGAGGCTCCGGCGCTTGCCGCCGAGCGTGCGCCCCCGCAGCCAGGTGAGGTTGTCGGCCTCCAATGTCACAGAAACAGGCTTCTTTGGCATAAACATACGATAACATGAAGTCGCCGCGTCGGCGTGCGCCGGGGGCGACGGGCGGCGGCCCTCCAGGTCCGGCGCGCGGCTGCGATACTCTCTGCTCATGCTGGTCAATTGCGTTGCCTACACTCACGGCCAGAAGCTGTCGGACATTTCCGTCGAGGACATCAGCGAATACCTGAAGCGGCCCGACTGCTTCGTGTGGGTCGCGTTGCAGGATCCGGGGGCGGCCGAGCTGGCGGCGATCCAGGGCGAGTTCGGGCTGCACGAATTGGCCGTCGAGGACGCGCAGCATGGGCATCAGCGCCCCAAGCTCGACGAGTACGGCGACTCGTTCTTCATCTGCATGCACCTGATCGAGTCGCTCGGCGATCACCTGCGCACCGGCGAGCTGGCGATGTTCGTCGGACCGCAATACCTGGTGTCGGTGCGGCGTGACGCGGACCAGGGCTTTGCCGAGGTGCGGCGCCGCTGCGAGCATGAGCCGGAGCTGATGCGGCACGGCCCGGGGTTCGTGCTGTACGCGCTGATGGACACGGTCGTCGACCGCTACGTGCCGGTGCTCGAGGGCCTGATGGACGAGTTCGAAGGCGTGGAAACGCGGATCTTCGGCGGTCACACGACGCGTGAGCAGATCGAGCAGGTGTACTCGCTCAAGCAGAAACTGATGGTGCTCGATCACGCCGTCGTGCCGCTGATTGAGGTGGCCGGCAAGCTGCACGGCGGCCGCGTACCCGCGCCCTGCGCTGGCCTGCCCGATTACTTCCGCGACGTGTACGACCATCTGCTGCGGCTCAAGCAGGCGATCGACAACCTGCGCGACATGCTGACGACGGCGATCTCGGTGAACCTGTCGCTGATCACGTTGCAGGAAACGGAATTCACCAAGCAACTGGCCGCCTACGCGGCCCTCGTCGCGGTGCCCACCGCGATTGCGGGCGTGTACGGCATGAACTTCCGCAACATGCCCGAACTCGACTGGATCTACGGGTACCCGATGGCCTTGGGGCTCATGATCGGCATCGATCTGTATCTGGTGTATCGGTTCCGGAAAGCCAACTGGCTCTGAGCCGGGCCATGTTTCAATAGCACCAGGTTCAGTCAGTCATCCTTCAGGGAGGTGTGTATGGTCAGGAAACTCATGGCCGGTGCCGCGGCATTGGCGATGGCAACGGCGGGGCTCGTGGCGCAAGGGCTGCCGGCGAGTCCGGCAGGGGCCGCTCAGACGCAGGTCGGCGGACATTACATGAAGGCCGCCAATGGCGAGATGGAGTACATGGGCGGCAAGTGGATCGAGATCACCTACGGGCGGCCGATCCTGCGGGGCCGCACGAACATCTTCGGCAGCGGCGCGACCTACGCCACGCAGGTCATCACCGACGGCGCCAAGATCTGGCGCGCGGGCGCGAATGTGTCGACGCGCCTGCGCACCGAGGTGCCGCTCGTCATCGGCGGCACGACCGTCGCGCCGGGCGAGTACAGCGTCTTCATCGATCTCAAGGAAGGTGCGTGGACGTTCGTGCTGTCCAACTGGGCGGCCGCCAAGACATACCCGCCTCCGAACAAGACGGAGCTCTGGGGCTCGTTCGGCTATACGCCCGACAAGGACGTGGTCCGCGTGCCGATGAAGCTCGCAAAGAACACCATGAGCATCGGGCAGCTGACGTGGGGCTTCGCCAACATGACGGCCGCCGGCGGCGAACTCACGATCAT
>JAKALV010000418.1 GCA_021824055.1 Acidobacteriota bacterium | reverse complement strand
CGCGTGTGACGCGTGCCGTGCGCTGTTCGACACGCAGCGCGAGGCGCGCGCCCTGCTGATGGCGCGGCCGATCGTCCCGATCCGCGATCTCTCGGCCCGGATCCGGGCCACGCTCGACGCGGAGCGGCCGTGGATCGACCGGCTCAATATCAACTGGCGCGCGTGGTCGCTGCGCGTGGCCCCGATCGCCGCGGCGCTGGTCATCGTGGCCGTGATGCTGGTCCGCACGGTGGACACGAACACCGCCGCGTCGGAATCAAACCAGGCGGCCGTGATCACCGTCGACTCCACCGCGTCGGTCGCGTCGGCTCTCTGGTCGGGTGACGTCTCCGAAGACACGCTCTTCAACCTGTTCCTGCGCGCGCGTCCCGATGATGCGCTCGCGAACTACGTGCCCGGCACGCCGGGCGTCACGGACGCGAAGGAAAAGTAGGCCGTCATGCTCAATCGCTCGCAGGTCTGGTTCGCGGTCTTCGTCGTCATCCTGTTTGCGGCGGGCGTGGCCGCGGGCGTGGCGCTCGATCGCACGTGGGGGCCCGGCATGCGCCGGCCGTTCAGCGGATTCCGCGGCGGCATGATTGGTCCCGGCGGCGGCCCGGGCGATCCGGGCGCCATGGCCAATCGCCCCGGCGGACGCGGAGGCCCGGCCGGCCGGCCGACCGAGATGTTCGTGAATGAACTGGATGAGGCGCTGAAGCTGACGCCGGATCAGAAGACGAAGGTCGCGGCCATCATCGACGCCAGCCGTCCGCGGCTGCGCGCGTTCCAGGACGAAGTGTCGAAGAAGTTTTCAGACGAGCAGGAGGCGGTCACCAACGAGATCGCCAAGGTGCTGACGCCCGATCAAGCGGCCACGCTCCGCGAATTGCGGTCGCGACCACGCAGCGGACCGTTTGGATTCAGGGGCCGGGGCCCGCGGGGCCGATAGACCGTGTGTTATCTTTGAGGTTCGCCTGTGGTGGGCGTAGCTCAATGGTAGAGCACCGGACTGTGGCTCCGGACGTTGCGGGTTCGATCCCCGTCGTCCACCCCAACTTCACAACCTGAACTGGTCGCTGAGCCACATCGCCACCAGCGCGGAACTGACCCACAACAGCACCTGGAGCGGAAATCGCGCGAGCGCGCCCATGCGCGCTTGCCATTGCCGCTCGATCGCGACCACCCACACCGCGCCGGCCACGCCCCAGCCGATGGCGCGCGCCACGGTGAGATCCATCCACCGGTCGATCTGATCGGGCAGCACCAGCAGGATGGCCGTCATCACCAGCCACATCAGGACATTGAGGCCGACAAACCGCCAGAGTCCGGGCGCGAGGCGGCGCCGGCTCCGCGTGCTGGGTCTACGGGGCCTCGGCCCCCGGACATCGGCGGACGTTGGACCCTGGACATCAGCGGACTTTGGACTCTGGACCCTGGACACTGGACGTCTCTATATAATCCCATCGTGCAGCCCCCGCCCTCATCGGACAGCCTGAACGAGCCGCTCTACGAGGCATTCTATGGGCTGCGCGAGCAACCGTTCTCGCTCGAAACCGATCCGCGGTTCCTGTACCTCAGCGCCGCGCACCGGCAGGCGTTCGACGAGCTGCTGACGGGGCTCCGGCGCCGCGAGGGCCTGCTGTTGCTCACCGGCGACACGGGCACCGGCAAGACGACGCTGTGCCGCGCGGTCATCGACGCGCTCGGCCACCGCACGTTCGCCGCGCTCATCCTGAATCCGTACATGACGGACGCCGAAGTGCTGCGCACGATCCTGCGCGATTTCGGCCTGGTCACGCGCGACGACATCCGCAAGGGCGCGTTCGATCACGCCGACGTGCCGCAGCTGCTGGACACGCTGGAAGGGTTTCTCCGCTCGCTGATCCCGATCAATTCCTACGCCGTGGTGATCATCGACGAAGCGCAGAGCCTCGCGCCGCGCGTTCTCGACCAGATCCGCGTGCTCGGCTCGATGGAACTCGACGGGCGCCGGCTCGTGCAGATCGTGCTCGTCGGCCAGCCGTCGCTCGTGGACACGCTCTGCGGCGACGCCATGCGCGCGCTCGCGGACCGGATCTCGCGGCGCATGTCGCTCGGCGCGTTGCCCGGCCGCGACGTGGACGCCTACATCCGGCACCGCCTCGCGATCGCCGGCGGGAAGGACGCCGTGTCGTTCGATCGCGACGCCGTGGCGCGCGTGGCGGATCTGTCGGATGGCCTGCCGCGGCGCATCAATCTGCTGTGCGACCGCGCGCTCGAGCTGGGACGCGTGGCCGGCGTCACCACCATCACCGCGCCGCTGATTTCGCGCGCCGCGAAGGCGATCGCGGGGGCCGCGCCCCCCGCGGCGGACGCCGCCCCGTTTGCGCCCCCGGCATCGCCGGCGCCGGCAACCCCCGCCGAACGGGCGCGGAAATCCTCAGAAACCGCCGAGCACCTCAGCGACGATCGGCTGCAGGCGCTCGATCTGGCCCCGATGGCCGAATCAGCATCGAGTCTCGAGCGGCCGCTGAAGCTGATCGCGGACGCGCCGCCGCGCTCCGGCGTGTGGTTCTGGATGCTGTTGCTGGTGCTGGCCGCCGCGGGGGCGGCCGCCGGCTACTTCGC
>JAKALV010000089.1 GCA_021824055.1 Acidobacteriota bacterium | reverse complement strand
GCGCTCCGCACCCGCTCGCGGCTCTCCCGCACGCTCGTATCCGGCAATCCCACCATCGTCATTCCGGGCAGGCCGCCGCCGACGTCCACCTCAACGGTGACGGGACTGGCTTCGACGCCGAAGACAGCCGCGGTATTCAAGCGCGCGAGCATCGACGCTGACTGGAGCAAGCTCCGCGCCAACCAGCCTCCCAGAGGACTCGAGACGAAGGTGGCAGAAATTGCGTACTTTTGAGGCGTGGCAGTACGCAGATACTGACAGTGGATTGGGTGATTGGGTGATTGCGAGAATGGGTGATTGAACCCCGTTCACCCATTCACCCAGTCACCCATTCACTCAATCGGGTGTCTCTGTCGCTGTCAGTGTCTGTAAATAGTGAGCCGGTCGCCGATGCCGAGCAGGCTGCCCGACAGCTTGTTCCAGCGTTTGAGCTCGTCGATCGTGACGTCGAACAGTTTGGCGATGCCGAAGAGCGTGTCGCCCGGGCGGACCCGGTAGGTGGTCGGCTTGCTGGATCCAGCCGAGGTCCGGGCCACCGTGGTGGCCTGGCCGGTGCTGCGGGTGGAGGTGGCCGCGGCGGCTGAGGCGCCGGGTACCAGCAGAGACTGGCCCTGGCGGAGCCGGGCCGTCGGTCTCAGCATGTTCGCTTCGGCCAGATCGGCGCGGCTGATCTTGAAATGGCGCGCGATGGTCGCCAGCGTTTCGCCCGACTTCACGGTGTGACGAATGAACGTCGCAAACGTGGACGGGTCGGCCTCGGCCAGCTTCGCCTCGAGCGTGGCCTTGGTGCCGACCGGCACGCGCAGGTCGTGCTCGCCCATGGGCGTGAGGTTGCGACGCAGCTCCGGATTGAGGCTTTTCAGGACGTCCACGGTGGAATCGATCCACTCGGCCACCGTGCGCAGGTCGATCGCGTCGGGCAGCGTCACCACGTCGTAGGCCAGCGGTTCGCTCGCCGGCACGTCAAATCCAAACTGCTGCGGGTTCTTCGCGATGATGATCGCGGCCCAGATCATCGGCACGTAGGCGCGCGTGTCCCGCGGCAGGAACTTGGTCGATTCGGTCAGCTTCCAGTAGTCGGTGGTCTTGGCGCGCTTCACCGCGTTCAGCACTTTGCCTTGCCCCACGTTGTAGCTGGCCAGCGCCAGGTTCCAGTCGCCGTTGAACATCTTCGCCAGCATCTTGAGGTGCTTGGCGGCCGCCTCCGTGGACTTCTCAAAATCGGAGCGCTCGTCGATGAACCAGTTGAAGCGCAGGCCGTAGTCACGGGCCGTCGGCAACTGAAACTGCCACATGCCCTTGGCTTTCGCGCGCGACAGCGCCGTGGACTTGAAGGCGCTCTCGATGAGCGGCACGTAGGCCAGGTCGAGCGGAATCCCCTCGCTCTGAAACACCGCGCGGATGCGCGGCAGATACTGGCTGCCGCGGGCGAGGCCGTCGGCGAGAAACGCGTGCAGGTTGCCCTGGAACAGCTCGACGTACGACAGCACCTTGTCGTTCGAAACCACCGGCAGGTCGTAGGCCGAGGTCTCGAGTTCCTCCGCCACCGCGGTCGCCGTCGTCGGCGTGGCATGCGGAAAGACGGCGACGGCCAAAAGGTCGTCGATCGCCGCGGGCTCGGATCGCGATTCGGAGAAGCCATCACCCTGGCGCAGCATTGCGGCTTCCAGCGCCGCGATGCGGTTGAGCAGTTGCTCGTACTCCGCGCGCAGGCGTGGATCCGACTTGGCGCCGCCGGGTGACGCGAGCAGGACGTCCACGGCGCGATCGAACTCCGCGCGAGCCCGGCTCAGGCGCCCGGCCGTCAGTTCCTGTTGCCCTGATTCGAAGTGGTGCTCCGCGCTCGCAATCAGCACCGCCACAGGATCCGGCTTGGGGATCGGCGGGGGAGGCGGCACCGGCAGTTGCGCGGGCGCCGCAGCCGTCGCCGCGCCGCCAGCCGCGGCCTGCGACGGAAGCACCGGCGCCGTCTTCGCGCCACCGCACGCCGCGCTCACGGCGGTGATCGCTAACCCGATCAATACAAGGCGTCCGTAAGCGGCGGCCTTCAGCCCCCCGTGCGGCTTGCTGGAAAAGCTCTTGTCGGACACCGTCAGCCCCGCCAATTCGCGTAAACGAACACTTTGCCCGCTTCGCCGGCATCGCGGGCCAGCGGCGTGACGATGGTGCGTTCGCCGATGGTGATCGTGCGTCCGAGGGTGATGGCTTGTCTCACGTCGTCTTCACAGACGAACGCGGCGACCGATTGGTTGGCGGCCGCCGGAGGCGCGGGCGCGGGCTTCGTGCCGGCCAGCGATTCGATGCGCGCGGTCATCGCGGATGCGTCCAGCCCGGCGGGCACGGGCGGCTTCGGCACCTGCGGCAGCGCTGACGCGAGTGGCGAGGCCGCCGACGTCCGCGCCACCGGCCGCGTTTCCCAGGCGAGGCGCTTGATGTTCAAGAGATGTTTGGGCGAGATGTTGTCCGACGTGATGTTGCCGCCGTAGCCGCCGCACCCGAGCGTCATCGCCGGATCAAGCCCGGTCGACAGCCCGATCGAACCGAACGACGTCGGCGTGTTGACGCAGATCCGAAACGCCGGCTTCTTCAGGCCGAACTCCAGGATGATCTGCTGATTCTCCGAGTGAATCGACATCGTGTGGCCCATGCCGCCGTATCTCAGTATTTCTTTCGACCGTTCGCAGCCTTCGCGCCAGTCGGCCACCACGTAGTACGACAGGACCGGGCAGAGTTTTTCAATCGAGAGCGGGTAGTCGCGGCCCACGCCCTTGAGCTCGGCGATGAGCGCGCGGGTGCTGGCCGGCACCGTGATGCCGAGCGCCCGCGCGATGACGAGCGCCGACTGGCCCACAAACTTCGGGTTAGGAAGCCGCTGGGGCGTGACCAGCAGCTTCGACAGTGCGTCGGTTTCCGCCGGCGAGAGGAAGTATCCACCCTGCGCCACGAACTGCCGCCTGGCTTCCTCGGCCACCGCGCTGTCGACGATGACCGAGTTGGGCGACGAGCAGAGCACGCCGTTGTCGAAGGCCTTGCCCGTGAGGATATCGTTGGCGGCCTTGGCCACGTCGGCGGTGCGCTCGATGAAGCACGGCGCGTTGCCCGGGCCGACGCCGTAGGCCGGCTTGCCCGCGCTGTAGGCCGCGCGCACCAGCCCCATGCCTCCGGTCGCGAGAATCACGGCCACGCCGCGATGCTGCATCAGTTCCTGCGTGCCCGCGAGCGTCACCGTGGTCATCCAGTTCACGGCGCCGTCGGGCGCGCCCGCGCCGCGCGCCGCCTCGGCCAATAGCTCGGCCACGCGCGTGATGCACTTCGCCGCGGACGGATGGGGCGAGATGACGATGGGGCAGCGGGCTTTCAGGGCGATCAGAATCTTGTAGATCGCGGTCGAGGTGGGATTGGTGGACGGCACGATCGCGGCCACCACGCCGAACGGCTCGGCAATTTCGAAGACCTTCTTCGCTTCGTCGCGCGCGATCACGCCCACGGTCTTCATCGGCCGGATGAATTCGTACACCCGGTCGGACGCAAACAGATTCTTCTGGATCTTGTCGGCAACCACGCCGAAGCCGGTTTCTTCGACGGCGAGGCGCGCGAACTCTTCGGCGCGCGGCCGGGCGGCCAGCGCCACCGCGTCCACGATGCGGTCGATCTGTTCCTGCGAGAACTCCGCGAGGATCGGCGCCGCGAGCCTGGCGCGCTGGACGAGGGTTCGGGCTTCCTGGACCGACGCGAGGTCGCGGTCGGTGGGGGCGGCGTCAGTCTGCGCCATCGCGCGGACTCAGCTCCTATCCCTTGCCGGCCACCGGCGCGGCGGCGCGCGGCAACACCCGCTCGACATCCGCGTGCGGACGGGGGATCACGTGGACGGAAATCAGTTCGCCGACGCGGCGCGCGGCGGCCGCGCCGGCGTCGGTCGCGGCCTTGATGGCCCCGACGTCGCCGCGGGCGAGCACGGTCACATAGCCGGCGCCGATGTATTCCTTGCCGATCAAGGTGACGTTGGCGGTCTTGACCATCGCGTCAGCCGCCTCGATGGCGCCAATCAGACCCCGGGTTTCGATCATGCCAAGCGCGTCATGTGTCATGGGTTTTGTGAATCGCGAAATCGCCGTAAGGCTAACATATTGAACAGTATGCGGCAATACGGTACCATGGCGCCACATGCCTGTCGTCCACCAAATTTTCGAGCGCCCTCTCTGCCGTGCCGCCGTTCTGGCCGCATCGGTCGCTTTGTTGCTGGCCGGAACCGCCGCGTGTTCCAAGAAAGACACCCGGCCTCCCGTCGCCACGCCATCGTTTAGTGCCAGCAAGGATCGCGTCGCGCTGGGCGCCCCTGTGGACTTCACGTATCAGTTCGACGTCATCGCCCCGATCAAGGACGACTATCGCGTGCTCGTCCACCTGGTGAACCCGGACGGCGACACCATCTGGATCGACGATCACGATCCGGCGATTCCCACCTCGCAGTGGAAGCCGGGACAGAAAGTGCAGTACACGCGCCAGCGCTTCATGCCGATCGTTCCCTTCACGGGCGAAGCCACGGTGCGCGTCGGCCTGTATCGCGCCGACGACCGCCTGCCGATGCAGGGCGCCGATCCGGTTCAGACCACGTACAAGGTCGGCACGCTCCAGTTGCTGCCGCAGTCGGAAAACGTCTTCGTGATCTACAAGAGCGGCTGGCATCCGCCGGAAACGAACCCGGACAACGGGCGCGAGTGGCAGTGGACGCAGAAGTCCGGCATCGTGAACTTCAAGAACCCGCGTAAGGACGTGACGCTGTACTTCGAGTCGGACGCGCGCGTGGATCTGTTCACGCCGCCGCAGCAGGTCACGCTCGTCGTTGCCGGCAAGCCGGTGAAGACGTTCGCGGCCGACTCGGCGGCGCCGTTGCTGCAGCGGATTCCGATCACCGCCGCGCAACTGGGCAACGACGACATGGTGGAGTTGCGCGTGGATCTGGATCGCACGTTCGTGCCCGCCCAACTGCCGAGTCTGAAGTCGCCGGACGTGCGCGAACTGGGCATCCGCGTCTATCACCTCTTCGTGGATCAGAAGTAGGCGTTGTGAAACGTGCCGTCACCGCAGCGGTTGTCTTCGCGACGCTGGCCGCGCCGCGCGCCGCGCGGGCGGAGCTCGTCCGCCTGACCTCGGGCGCCACGCTCAGCGTGAAGTCCGCCACGGTCGACGGCGACGTGATGGTGATGCAACTGAGAAGCGGCGGCGAGATGCGCGCGCCGCGGGCGATCGTCGCGGCCGTGCTGCCCGACGAAGTGCTGCACGCCGACGCGGCCTCCACGTTCGTGCTGCCGGCCTACGTGCCGCCCAGCCTGGCCGTGCCGGATCTGGTCGATCGCCTGGCGCGGCAATTCGGCGTGCCGGCCGACCTCGCGCGCGCGCTCATCACGGTGGAATCGAACTACCAGACCAACGCCGTGTCGCCCAAGGGCGCGATGGGGCTGATGCAGCTGATGCCGACAACCGCCCGCCGGTACGCGGTCGCCGATCCCTTCGACCCCGAGCAGAATCTCTCCGCGGGCCTGCAGCATCTGAAGACCTTGCTCGACCGGTTTGGCAACCAGACGCCCAAGGCGCTGGCGGCGTACAACGCCGGCGAAGCCGCCGTGGCCCGCTACGGCGGCATCCCGCCCTACCCGGAGACCCAGAACTACGTGCGCCGCATCATGGCGCTTGTGAAGAAGCGGTAAGCCGGTCGGCCGTTTGACCGCGACCGCAGTCTAACCCCGGGCGGAGGCCAGAGAGACACACGTGGAATTTCGCTGCAGGGTATCCACCGCGACCGGCCAGGTCCAGGAATCGACCTTCGTCGCGGAAAGCGAAGAGCGATTGCGGCACGAGCTGGAGGAGAAGGGTCTGTTCGTCCTCTCCATCCATCGCGGCGTGGGCGCGTCGTTCGGCGGGTTCCGCCTGCCGCAGCGCCGCAAGATTCCGCAGAAGGATTTCATCCTCTTCAATCAGGAACTCGCCACGCTGCTCAAGGCCGGCTTGCCCCTCGTGCAGTCGCTCGACATCCTGCGCAAGCGCGTCAAGATGCCGCTCTTCAAGAGCGTGCTCGACGATGTGTACGCGCGCGTGCGGGGAGGCACGGCGCTCTCCGAGGCGTTCGAGGCGCAGGGCGATCTGTTCAGCGGCGTCTACACCGCCTCGCTCCTGGCCGGCGAAAAGAGCGGCAGCCTCGAGCAGGTCCTGCGGCGCTTCGTGCATCACACCAAAGTGATCGCGGCGGTGCGGTCGCGCACCGCGTCGGCGCTCATCTATCCCGTCGTGCTGATGGTGCTGGCCGCCGTCCTCGTGCTTGGCATCGTCTTCAAGGTCGTACCGCAGTTCGCGGAGTTCTTCAACCAGATGGGCCATGGCGCGGAGCTGCCGCTCGCCACGCGCATGCTGGTGGCGGTGTCCACCACGCTCGTCAAAGAGCTGTGGCTTATCCTGATCGTGATCGGCGCGGCGGTCGTGGCCGCGGCCACCTGGCTGCGGCGCAAGGACAGCCGCCGGCAGCTCGACGCGATGGTGCTGCGCATGCCGTTTGCCGGCACGCTCGCGCGCAAGTTCGCGACCGCGCAGGTGGCGCGCACCGTGGCCACGCTCCTGAGCGGCGGCATCCCGCTGGTCAGCGCCGTCGAAACCGCGTCAAGGGCGATCGGCAATCAGGCCGTGGCCGCGGACCTCGCCGATGTCTCGCGGCAGGTGCGCGAGGGCAGTGGATTCGGCATGGCGCTCGCCCGGCACGCGACCTTTCCGGACGTGGCGATCGAGATGGTGGAAGTGGGCGAGTCCACGGGCGCGCTGGCCGAGATGCTGAACAGCGTGGCGGACTTCTACGACGAAGAAAACGAAACGACGCTGACGCGTTTTGCCGGACTGGTCGAGCCCGTCCTGCTGATCGTCATGGGCGCGGTGATCGCGGGCCTGGTGCTCGCGCTGTATCTGCCGTTGTTCCGTCTGTCGTCATTGGCGGGAGGATAGCGGATGGCGGAGCACATACCCCCGGTCGAATTCCTGGATGACGGCGTCACGCCGGCGGTCGATCCCGCGGCGGAAGAGGCGCAGGCGCGCCGGCTGGCCGAGCGGTACCAGCTGCAGTTCGTCAACCTGGACGAGTTCCGCATCGACCACGGCCTGTTCCGGAGCATTCCGGCCGACCTGATGCTGCGGTACGGCTTCGTGCCGTTTCAGCGCGACGGCCAGGCGCTCCTTATCGTCGTCTCCGACCCGAGCGACCTGGCGACGATCGACGAGCTGGCGGCGCAGCTCAACACGCCGGTCCGCGTGTGCGTCGGCACCGCGTCGGCGATCCAGAACATCCTCAAGAAGAGCGAGAGCTCGCAGCGCGTGCTCGAGGAGGCCACCGAAGGCTTCCAGATGCAGATTCTGCGGGATGACGACGCGGCCGGCGAAGAGAACCTCACGGTTGACAAGCTCACGCAGGACGCGAGCCCCGTGATCCGCCTCGTGGACTCGATGATCTTCACCGCCATTCAGCGCCGCGCGTCCGACATTCACATCGAGACGCAGGACGATGCGGTCAACGTGAAGTACCGCATCGACGGCGTGCTGCAGCAGGCGATGAAGCCGATCGACAAGCGGCATCACAGCACGATCATCTCGCGCATCAAGGTCATGGCCGAGCTGGACATCGCCGAGAAGCGCGTGCCGCAGGACGGCCGCTTCAAACTGCGCATCCGCGGCAAGGCCATCGATTTCCGCGTGTCGATCATGCCGAGCGTGCACGGCGAGGATTCGGTGATCCGCATTCTCGACAAGGAATCCATCAGCGAGCAGTTCACGGAACTGCGGCTCGACATCCTGGGCTGGCCCGAGGACGAGATGCGGCGGTTCCGCAAGTACATCCGCGAGCCCTACGGCATGGTGCTCGTCACCGGGCCGACCGGCTCGGGCAAGACGACCACGCTCTACGCGGCCTTGTCCGAGATCAAGACGGTTGAAGACAAGATCATCACGATCGAAGACCCGGTGGAATACCAGCTGCGCGGCATCACGCAGATTCCGATCAACGAAAAGAAGGGCCTCACGTTCGCGCGCGGCCTGCGTTCGATCCTGCGCCACGATCCGGACAAGATCATGGTCGGCGAAATCCGCGACCCCGAGACCGCGCAGATCGCCATCCAGTCGGCGCTCACCGGCCACCTCGTGTTCACCACGGTGCACGCGAACAACGTCATCGACGTGCTGGGCCGGTTCCTGAACATGGGCGTGGAACCCTACCAGTTCGTGTCGGCGCTCAATTGCGTGCTGGCGCAGCGCCTCGTGCGGCGGATCTGCCTGCACTGCAAGCGCCCGGCGAAGATGTCGCGCGCGTTCCTGGTCGAATCGGCGCTGGATCCCGGCCTGGCCGACACGCACACCTTTTATGAAGGCGCGGGCTGCATGGAGTGCGGCGGCACCGGCTACAAAGGCCGCACCGCCATCTGCGAGCTGATGGATCTGACCGATCGCATCCGTGACATGATTCTCGAGCGTCGGCCGACCACGGAAATCAAGAAGGCGGCGCGCGAGGACGGCATGCGGTTCCTGCGCGAATGCGCGGTGGAACGCGTCATGGACGGCGCGACCACGCTCCGCGAGATCAACAAGGTGACCTTCGTCGAATGAGCCCCTCCCTGCGTTTGCCGTCGTGGCTGTCGCCGCCCCAGCCGGAGGTCGCGATCGAGATCGCGCATCGCCGCGTGACGGTGGCCCAGATCGGACGCGGCGCCCGGCCGGCCGTGTCCGGCTACGCCACCGAATCGCTGCCCGACGCCGCGGTGGTGCCGTCGCTGACGGCCGGCAACATCGCCAATCCCCGCGTGGTCGCCGACGCGCTCAAGCGCGCGCTCGACCGGGCCGGCATCAGACCACCGTCCCGCGTGGCGCTGATCGTGCCCGACACCGTGGCGCGCGTGTCGCTGCTGCCGTTCGAGCAGATGCCCGCGCGACAGAGCGAGCTGGAGCAGTTGATCCGTTGGCAGGTCAAGAAGTCCGTGCCGTTTCCCGTGGATGACGCCGTGCTCAGCTACGTGCCGGCTGCCACGGAAGCCGGCGTGACGACGCTGGCCGCGGTCGTGTCGCGCCGCGATGTGATCGCCGAGTATGAAGCCGTGGCCGACGCCATCGGCGCCCACGCCGGCATCGTCGACATCGCGAGTTTCAACGTGATCAACACGGCGCTGGCCGCCCGTCTCGCGCCCGACGCCGACTGGCTGCTCGTGTGCCTGGCCGCCGACTCGACCACACTCGTGATCATGCGCGGCGCCTCCATGGTCTTTCATCGCCACCGCCCCGCGGCCGACAGCGAACCGCTGAGCGCCCTCGTGCATCAGACGGCGATGTACCACGAGGACCGGCTGGGCGGCACGCAGTTCGCGCGCGTGCTGCTGTCGGGCGGCACGTACGGCGACGCGGCCGGCGGACACGAGCGCGCCCGCAAGGAGATCAGCGAACGCCTGGGGACCGTCGTGGAAACGCTGGATCCGCGCGCCGCGGCCGCGTTGAACGATCGCATCAGCGCCGGCCTAGAGTTGCTTGACGCTCTGGCGGCGCCCGTCGGCGCGCTGCTGCGGGAACGGGGCGCGGCCTGATGCTCCGCACCAATCTCTCCGCCCGCCCGTTCTACAACGAGCGCCTCACGTCGTTCGTGATCGCCGTCGCCGGCGTCGCCGCCATCGTCATTGCCGTCATCTGCGTGCAGCAGATCGTGTCGCTGTCGGCGGACCGGACGCGGCTGAACGGCCAGATCGCGCGCGACCAGGCGGCCAGCAGCCGCGCGGACACCGAGACCGTGGCGCTGCAGCGCGCGATCAACAACACGGCCCTGAAAGGGCTGGCGCTGTCAACGCAGCAGGCGAACGCGCTCATCGACGAGCGGACGTTTTCCTGGACCGTGTTCTTCGGCCTGGTCGAAAAGACGCTGCCAAACGATGTGCGCGTGCTCTCGGTGGCGCCGCTCATCGACAAGAACGGCGTGCTCGTGATGATGACCGTCGTGTCGAAGCGGCCCGACGACCTGGCCGCGTTCATCGACAGCCTGCAGCGGACTGGCGCGTTCTACGACGTGCTGCCGCGCCAGGAAGACTCGACCGAAGACGGCATGCGCCGGACGATCGTGGAAGCGCGCTATCTGCCGCCCCGAACCCAGGCCGCGCCGCCTGCGGCGTCCGCCACGCCCGCGCCGGCCTCGAAGCTGCCGGCGGCCCCTCAGAAGAAGGGCGGCGCCGAGTGACGCTCTGGCGCCGCATCTTCGCTGAACGCCGCAGCGTGCTGGTGCCGCTCGTGGCGCTGCTCGTCGTTGACGCCGCGCTCGTCGGCGCCGTGGTGCTGCCGTTGAAGAAGGTGGTGGCGAACAACACGGTGGCGGCCGAGGAGGCCCGGTTTGCCACCGCCGTGGCGACTCAGCGGCTCACGCAGATGCAGAACGCGCGCGCCAGCCGAGACCGCGCCGAGCAGGAGCTCGCGAAGTTCTACGGCCAGGTGCTGCCGGCGACCCAGGCGGCGGCCGGCAAGGTGGCGCTGGTGGAAGTGTCGAAGCTCGCGCAGGAGAACAACCTCACGCTCGGCGCGCGCACGTTCGAAGACGACTCTATTAAGGATAGTCCGTTGCGGCGGCTGACCACGAAGGTGGAGCTGACGGGCGAGTACGCCGCGATCCTGCATTTCATCTACGACGTGGAGACCTCCGAGGCGTTTCTGTCGATTCGGTCGGTGCAGCTGTCGCAGGCCACGCGGCAACAGTCGAGCGGACAGCTGCAGCTCGCCCTGGAAATCGCGACGTACTACCGGGGCGCGGCGGCCAAATGAAGATCGAGGCCAGGCCCGTGAGCGAGCAGCGCCGCCAGTTGGTGTATCTCGCGCTGTTGCTCGTGGCCCTGGTCGGCGTCGTGTATTACTACTATTTCGCTCCGGCTGATGGCGGGCCCGGAGCGTCCAATCCCTCAACCGCCGCGGCGGGATTCGCGGCAGGCACAGGGGTGAACACCGCGTTGCCGAGCGCGCTGCGGCTGGCCGCGCTCGAACCGGTGGGCGAGAAACCGGCCGCCGGCCGGAATCCCTTCCGGTTCGGCGTGCCGCCCCCGCCGCCGGCACCACCGCGTCCGCTGACGCCGCCCGTGGCGGTGGCACCGGCCGGACCCCCGCCGCCACCGCCGGGCCCACCCCCGCCGCCGGCGATCTCGCTGAAGTTCGTCGGGGTGGTGCAGTTGCCGAGCGGAAAAAAAGTGGCGTCGCTCAGCGACGGCAAAGGCGTCATGATGGGC
>JAKALV010000417.1 GCA_021824055.1 Acidobacteriota bacterium | reverse complement strand
CACGTACGAGAGTCGAACAGAGATCGGCTCATCGAAATGGAAGGCGCTGCGGGTTGGCGCGACGGTGCCGGTCCGCTACGTGCGGTCCGATCCGGCGTGGAGCTTCCCCGCCGGCGTTCAGCCGAACGTCATGCCCGCGTGGCTGCCGTTCGTCGTTGCCGGCATCCTGGCGATCGCCGGCGGGCTCGCGCTCGTCCTGATTGACCGCCAGCGACGTCTGCTGATGGGCGGTCGTGCCGCGCCGGCCACCGTGACCCGGCACGCGCTGCAGCGGACGCGGCACGGCGGCAGACAGCCGTCGATCACGTACACATTTCAGTTGTTGAGTGGGGCGACGGCCGAGGGCACGAGCGGCCCGTCGACGAAGGTCCCGGCAATCGGCAGCGTGATTTGCGTGTTGTACGATCCCGATCGTCCAGGCCGGAGCGCGCCGTATCCCCTGCCACTGGTGCGGCCCGCGGGTTCGGCGAACACGCCGCCACGCTGATCGACGCATTATCGATCACCGTTCGACCGGCTGTTGGCGGCTCGTGGGATAAAGTCTATGGGTGCGCCTCAACCTGTTCTTGCCGCTGATGGTGTTGCTCTGCTTCGCGCGGAGCGTGTCGCCGGCGGCCGCCCAGACTCCCGACACTTCGCATCCGCGGCAGACACTCAGCGTTTTTCTCGACTGCCGTGATGGCTGCGATTTCGATGACCTGCGCCGGGAGGTTCCCTATGTCAACTACGTGCGCGACCGGAAGGACGCCGACGTGCACGTGCTCGTGACGACACAGCGCACGGGCACGGGTGGCCGCGAGTACTCCATCCAGTATCTCGGCCAGGGCTATTTCGCCGACCACGATCATCAGTTGACCTATGTCTCGAATGGCAGCGACACGAGCGATGAGCGCCGTCGGGGATTCGCGCGGGTCTTCAGCCTCGGTCTCACCTGGTACTTGATGCAAACCGCCATGGCCGATGAAATGCGGCTGCAGGTGGACGTGCCGATGGCAGCGCCGACGTCGGCGACGGCGAAGCAGGACAGGTGGAACCTCTGGATCTTCCGGGTGGGCGCCAGCACCGACTTGAGAGGCGAGCGTACCGATACAAGCCGCCAGTTCCGCGGCAGCTTCTCGGCGAACCGGACGACCGACCGCTGGAAGCTGAGTTTCGCGAGCGACGGACAGTCCAACCAGAACATCTTCACGTTGAGCGACGGCAGCACGCTCAAATCCACATCGCACAACTACAACGTGCGCGCGGTGGCGGTCAAGAGCCTGGACCGCGACCACTGGGCCGCCGTCGGCTCGATGTCCACTGGTGATTCCACGCAGCAGAACTACGCGCGTAACTCCCGGATCGCGGCGGGCATCGAGTACGACGTGTTTCCATACGCCGAGTCGACCCGGCGCTCGCTAATGTTTCAGTACGCCATCGGCCTGAACCGATACCGCTATATCGAGCGCACGATCTTCAACCGGCTCGAAGAAACCCGGCCCGACAATTCGCTGCGGGGCCAACTCAACCTGCGCCAGCCGTGGGGCTTCACCTCGGTGTCCGCGCAGTACGTCAGCTACCTGCACGATCTGACCAAACACCGCATGGAGCTGAACGGCCGGCTCGATCTGCGGCTGTTCCGCGGTCTGTCGCTCAACACCGATGGCCGGCTGACCCTTGTCCGCGACCAGCTGTACCTGAAAGCGGGTACGGCGAGCGACGAGGAAATCCTCTTGCGACGGCAGAGCCAGGCCACGTCGTACCGGTACCAGTTCAGCATCGGTTTCAGCTACCAGTTCGGGTCCATCTTCAACAACGTCGTCAATCCGCGGTGGGGTGGATAGACCGCCAAGGACACGAACGGCTTCGGTCCGGAATCGCATAGACTCTGCCGCTGAGGCTGACGAATGCACCTGCAGACGCTTGACTGGATCATCATCATCGCCAGCATTCTGGTGTGCTTCATTCCGGCGCTGTTCGTGGCCAAGCGCGCCGGACGGAACACCACGGAGTTCTTTGGTTCCGGGCGCGCGGTGCCCTGGTGGCTGGCCGGCATCTCGATGGTGGCCACGACCTTCAGCAGCGATACGCCCAACCTCGTGACGGACATCGTCCGGCGTACGGGCGTCGCCGGCAACTGGGTGTGGTGGGCGTTTGCGCTGTCGGGCGTCGCCACCGTCTTCTTCTACGCGCGGCTCTGGCGCCGCTCGGGTGTGCTCACCGATCTCGAGTTCTACGAATTGCGCTATTCGGGAACGGCGGCATCGGTGGTCCGCGGGTTCCGCGCGGTGTACCTGGGCCTGTTCTTCAACTGCATGATCATGGCGGCGGTGAACCTGGCCGCCGTGAAGATCGCGGGCATCCTGTTCGGACTGCCCCGCTGGCAGACGTTGCTCGGTGTGGGCTTGCTCAATGTGGTGTTCGCCACGCATGCGGGTCTCTGGGGCGTGCTGGTCATCGACATGATCCAGTTTTTCATCATGATGTCGGCCATCGTCGCCGCGGCGTACTTCGCGGTGATGACACCCGCGGTCGGCGGCCTCGCGTCGCTCATGACGAAGGTATCGGCCATGACCGGGCCAGGCGGTCTCAACTACATGAACTTCCTGCCGGATTTCTCG
>JAKALV010000088.1 GCA_021824055.1 Acidobacteriota bacterium | reverse complement strand
CTTGCTGTCTTTGAGTTCGACGATTGTGCCCGGGGGCAGATTCGCCTTGACCTTGATGAACCCGGCTGCGAGGCCCTTGATCGCGAGTCCGTCGGGCTTGTTCGGCGACTTAACGCTGTAGATCTTCCCGCCGTGTCGGCCGATCGCCATGTCGGTGGCGCACGTGAGCACGGTGCCAAGCTCGTGCCCCTGCAGGTCGCGCACGACGGCCGTGTGCGTATCGATCTTCCTGAGATCGTTGCCGACAAACGTCAGCGTATAGGGCGCGCCGGTCGCCCTCTCGAGCGCCGCCGATCCCAGAAACGCCTTGGTGAATCCGTCGCCAGACGCCTTGAACGGCAGGGCGAACGGCCACGGATGATGGATGTACGTCCAGTGGCCGATGTCCTGATGCGACAGCGGCAGCACCGCGCCGGTCCGGAGCGAGTCGCGCGACGCCAGCCCGCACGCGATGAGACCGAGATCCTTGCCGGCGTCCATCAGCAGTTCCCAGATCCTGACGTTGTGCTCGCGGCCGACGAAGATCTCGAATCCGACCTCGCCCGTGTAGCCGGAGCGCGACAGCAGCATCGGCGTTCCGTCGAGAAACTGCGCGTCGGCGGCGAAGGCCGACGTGGGATCGAAATGGCCCTTGAACGAGAAATACGGCAGCTTGTCGAACGTCGCGGCCGGCGCTTTCAACACCTTCTGCATGATCTTGATCGACGCCGGCCCCTGGATGTCGATCTTGCCCAGCGTGTCCGTCAGGTCGGTGATGCGGACGTCGCGGCCGTTCCGGTTCGCCTCGAGGTGCGCGGCGACGGGTCCACCCATGCTCGCATTGACCACCACCACGTACTCATCGTCTTTCACTTTGTAGACGATGCTGTCGTCCACCGCGTCGCCGTGTTCGTCGAGGAACGCGCCGTAGACGCATTTGCCGGGCGTAATGGGCGCGTCGTCTTTGCCGACGCAGGAGCGAAGATCCCTGGTGAAGCACCACTGAAGCAGATCGAATGCGCCCGCGCCCTGCAGGCGCACCACGGCCATGTGGCTGGTGTCGAACAGGCCGGCGTGGGTGACAACGGCCATGTGCTCGTCCTTGGCGCTCGCGTACCAGACCGGCATGAGGTAATCGCCGAAGTCCACCATGTTGGCGCCGTGCTGTTTGTGCCAGTCACAAAGCGGTGTCTGTTTCATTCCGGTGCTCATCACATGAGCATATCGGATGTGGGCTGACGAACCCTAGTTGGTCTTGGTGATGAACGACGCGATGCGGGCGTGGACGGCGTCGGTGAAGACATGACCGGCTTGGTAGTGAAAGATCTCGTGCGTCACACCATGCGCGCCGAGGAACGACTCGTCGGCCGCGACCTTGTCGGGTGTGTACCAGTGATCGGCATTCCCCGCCGCGACGAGCAGGCGCGGCCAGCGAGCGGCCGGCACGGACTTCACGTCGGGCGGCACGTCGCCGCCGACGACGATGATGCCGTCCACGCGATGCCGGCCGAGCAAGGCGGCGCGATACGCCATCGCCGCGCCCTGCGAAAATCCCAGAACGAACGTCGGGCCAAGTGACAACTCGGTCGCGTCGGTGGCGCTGACGTTTCGCCCGAGGTGGTCGAGCACGCGGTCCACGTATTCGATGTTGTCGGCGATCGCCTGATCGCGATCCTGCCGTGTCATCCAGTTGGCCACAATCGTCGAGTCGCCGCGGATGTAGAAGCGATTGAGGGCCTGCACGGAGACGAGCGTCCAGGCCTCGCTGCCGGGCACTGCCCGCAGCGTATCCATCATGTTCTCAGCACTTTGCGCGTACCCGTGAAATCCCACGACAACTGCAGTTGCCAACATCGGGAATTGATTCGTTGAATTGATTCCCGAGTTCAATAGCACCCGGCCGTGGGTCGGGGTTTCGATGGTGATCGTTTGCACGTCTTTAGAAGAAGATCTTCACGAGTTTCAGGATGCCCTGGTTCCACGGCACGCGGTGCGTGACGCCGGCTTGCCCCTTGAAGCGGGCCATGTTGTCCAAATACCACTTGTAGTTGCGCAACAGCGCGTCGGCGTTCGAGTACTTCGGGGCAAAGCCCAGGACCTTCTCCGCCTTCTCGATGGACACGAACGACTCGCTGGACACCGTGCCGTACGCCCACTTGTACACCGGCGACAGCCGCAGCGCGCGCAGCACCGCGAGCCCGACCTTCATCGGCGCCTCGGGGAAACCGATGATCTTCTTGCCGAACCCGGCCGCGTCGAGCACGGCCTGGAAGTCCTGCCGCACGGTGCCGAACTTCCTGGCGCCGATGTTGAACGTGTCATTCACGATCGCGGCGTCCTTGGTCAGCACGCCCTCGATCACCACGCACAGATCTTCCACGTCGAGCAGCTGATAAAGATTGTTGCCGCTGCCGGGCAGCGGAAAATTCTTGCCGTCCTTGGCCCAGTCGTACAACAGCGCGAAGACCCCGAGCCGCTCCGGACCGATGAACGACTTCGGCCGGATGATCGGCACGCACAGACCTTTCGCGCGCGCGGCCTCGCACTCCTTCTCCGCGAGGATCTTCGCTTCGCCGTACGGGCCCACCCCGACCAACGGGTCGTGCTCATACAGCGGATGGTGGTCGGGCACGCCGTAGACGGCCGTTGTCGAGATGTGCACCACCCGCGTCGCGCCGGCGGCCATCGCCGACTCGAGGACGTTCTGCGTGCCCTGCACGTCGGTCGTCATGATGTCCTCGACCGGATAGAGCGGCAGCGCCGCCGCGCAGTGCACGACGAAGTTCGCGCCCTTCATGGACCGGTCGAGCGCCGCGCGGTCGCGGATGTCGCCCACGATGGCGTCCACGCGGTCCCGGCAATCCCCGTAGTCGAACGGGAGCAGGTCGATGGAGGCCACGTCGTAGCCGCGCTCGAGCAGATAGCGAATGAGGTTGATGCCGAGGAAACCAGAACCGCCGGTGACAAGGACTCGTGACTTCATGTGTACAGTTCAAGAGTACATGAGTACGCCCGGTTTCTTCCTCGTCGGGGCCCCCGAAGCCGGCACGACCTCGCGCGCCTGAGCCACGCGGGACGTGCAGGAGACCCCGCCAAGTCGGTAAGATCGCGTGGCGGCCTCATGCGTCCAGTCCTCGCGATGTTCGCCCTGCTCCTGCTGCCGGCGTCAGCCGCCGCGCAGCTGCCGGACCATCCCATCAGCAACGCAGACGGCACGGCCACGCTCGGCGCGGAAGTCAGCGGCTCGGTGAGCCGCCGCGACAACGTCGCGTTCTTCAACTACACCGACTACGACAACAACGCGCTGCGCATGGCGCGGCTGCGCCTGACCGGCGAGTGGCGGCCGCACCCGCAACTGTCCTTCCTGAGCGAAGTCCGCGCCGGCACAAACGCCAACGTCGAAGTGGCCGCGCTCTTCGCGCGCTGGCGCCCGGTCGCGCGCTGGAACTTCGATGTCCAGGCCGGACGCGTGCCGCCCGTGATCGGCGAATTCAGCCGCCGCGCCTATGGCCGCGACAATCCGCTCGTCGGCATCCCGCTCGCGTACCAATACCTGACATCGCTCCGCCCCGACGCCCTGCCCGCCACCGTCGACGACCTGCTACGCATGCGCGCACGCGGCTGGCGCCCTAGCTATCCGATCGGCGCGGACACCGAAGCGCCGGGACTGGCGCTCGTGTCGGCGTTTCACTGGGACACGGGCATCGAAGCGCATTGGGCCAGCGATCACCTCGATCTGGCCGCCGCCATCACGCGCGGCGCGCCGGCGCGGCCGGTCGTCAAGGAAACGAACCGCGGCCTGCAATGGTCGGGCCGCGCGGCGGTGATGCTCTCCGCCGGCTTCACGGCCGGCATCTCCGGCGCGCGCGGTCAGTGGATCGACCGGTCCGTCCTCGATCTGAAACCGGTCGCGGCGGGTGTCAGCACGACACAGACATTCGTCGGCATGGACGCCGCGTTCGAGCGCGGCCACTGGATCATCCGCGCCGAATTCATGCACGTGACGTTTGGCCTGCCGGTCGCGAACGCCCCCACGTTCACGACGCCGCTCGCGTCGAACGCGGGCTTCATCGAAGGCCGCTACCGCTTTCTGTCCCGATGGCAACTGGCCGCTCGCGCCGAGCGCCTGACGTTCTCCGACGTTCGGGGCACGCTCTTCGGCGGCGCGGCCACTCCGTGGGATGCGCCGGTCAGGCGCCTCGAGGGCACGGCCGGCTTCCGTTTGGCCCGCACGATCGAACTTCGTGGCGGCTACCAGTACAACTGGCGCGACGGCGGACGCATACGCAGACTCGGTGTCCCCACGCTGCAATTCCTGTATTGGTTCTAGAGACGATGCGACGAGGCCTGATCGTTCCGGTTCTCGCCTGTCTGGCGGCCGCAACCGCGCTGGCCGCGACGCCGTACGCGCGCGCGGATTTCAAGGCCGGCAACGTGCGCGGCCACGTGCAGCAGCCCGCGGCGACCCCGCGCGACGCGCATCGCCCCTCGGTGACCGGGTTGGGGCAAACCGCGCACGCGCCCATTGACCGCTCTCATGCCGTCGTCTACATCGACGCCGCGCCGCGCCAGGCGTTCGACGCGCTGCCGGCCGGCCGCGTGCGGCTGGACCAGCGCAACCAGACGTTCGAGCCCCACCTGCTCGCCATCACCGTCGGCACCACGGTGGATTTTCCCAACGACGATCCGATTTTTCACAACGTGATGTCGCTGGCGCGCGGCAACGCGTTCGACCTCGGCCGCTATCCGAGGGGCCGCTCGCGGTCCGTGCGCTTCGACACGCCCGGCATCGTGCCTGTGGTCTGCGACATTCACGCGCACATGAGCGCCTACATCCTCGTCTTCAGTCATCCGTTCTTCGCGATCACCGATGATGAGGGCCGCTTCGCCATTCCCAATATTCCGGCCGGCACGTACACGCTCAAGGTCTGGAGCGAGCTCGGCTCCGCCGACGCGAAGCGCATCACGATTGCCGACGGCACCACGCTCGACGTGGACTTCGAGGTGAGCCAGCGATGAACATCCTCTCGTCGCTCACCAACCGCATCTTCGTCGGCGCGGCGCTGCTCGTGGTGATCGCGATCTCGGTGGCCGTGTATCGGGTGAACGCGGCGGTGACCACGCGGGCGGAGGCGGATCTGCAGCGCGGACTGAACGAGGCGGCCACGCTCGTCGACGAGTTCAGCCGCACGCAGTTCGAGGACTTCGCGAGCAAGGCGCGGCTGGTGGCCAATCTGCCGGTCCTCCGCGCCGCCGTGGCGACCGACGATGCACCCACCGTGGCGCCGGTCGCGAAGGAGTATCAGGAGGAGATCAAGGCGGACCTCTTCGTCGTCCTCGACCGTTCCGACCGTGTGCTGGCCGGCGCGGGCGTCGTGAATCAACCCGCGGACATCGCCGCGGCGCTGGCGGGGCGCGGACAGGCGCGCAGCGCCACGTGGGTGTGGCCGTACGCCGGCGGCATCATGCTGGTAACGTCCGTGCCGATGGAATTTCTCGGATCGCTCGTCGTCGGTTCCAGTCTCGACCGGGCCGCCGTCGAGCGGATCAAGGAAGTGACCAACAGCGACATCGCGCTCATCGCCGGATCGCACCTGGTCATCACCACGCTGCCCGCGGATTACGGCGCGATCCTCGAAGCATCGGCGGGCCAGCACGGCACCTTCAACGTGGTGCTCGGCCGCGAGGAGTACATCGCGCGCACGCAGTCGCTGAGCCCCGGGGGCGGCGGCGCGAGCGCGCTGACCGCCATCGTCCTGCGGTCGCGCACGGAGCAGACCAGCTTCCTGCAGCCGCTCCATCGCGAGATCGCGTTCACGGGGCTGATCGCCGTGCTCATCGCCACGCTCTTCAGCTATGCGATCGCGCGCACGGTCACGCGGCCGCTGCGCGCCGTCACGGCCACGATGCGGGAGATGGCCGCCACGGGCAACCTGGCGAGCTCCGGTCCGGCCGTCACGCGATGGGACGATGAGGACGCGCGGTTGCTGGCGGCGACGTTCCGGCAGCTCACCACGTCGCTCGACAAGTTTCAGCGAGAGGCCGCGCAGCGCGAGCGGCTGTCGTCGCTGGGCCGGCTCTCGACCGTGATCGCGCACGAAATCCGCAATCCGCTGATGATCATCAAGACGACGCTGCGCGGGCTCAAACAGCAGCCGACGGCGGACGCGGCCGCCGAAGCCGCCACGAGCATCGAGGAGGAAGTGACCCGTCTCAACGCCGTCGTCACGGGCGTGCTCGACTTCGCGCGGCCGGTTCGCTTTGAGATGACCCGCGCGGATCTCGCAAAGATCTGCCGCGGCGCGGCCGCCGCGGGATGCGCGGGACCGGATGATGCGCCGGTGGCCGTGGACATCGCGCCGGACGCCGCCACGGCGCCCGTCGTCACCGATCCCGAGCGGCTGCGCGGCGTGCTGGTGAATGTGCTGACGAACGCGCAGCACGCGGTGGCGGAGGTGCCGCGCGCGGGCTCGCCGCTCATCGCGCTGCGGCTCCGGCGCGCCGACGGCCAGTGGCGCATCGACATTTCCGATCGCGGTCCCGGCGTGGCCGCCGAGCATCTGCCGCGCGTTTTCGAACCGTTCTTCACCACCCGGCGTGCCGGCTCCGGACTCGGGCTCGCCATCGGCCGCAACATCATTGAGGGCCTGGGCGGCACCATCACGATGCACAGCGAACCGGGCAACGGCGCCACAGTTACGGTAGTCTTGCCTGCGCCATCTGTCTTATGACTCACGGCTCCATCCTCCTCGTTGACGACGAACCGAAGATCCGCGGCGCGTTGGCGGCCGCCCTGCGCGACGAGCAACACGACGTCACGGCCACCGGCAGTCCGCGCGAGGCGCTGCGTGTGCTCAACGAGCGCCCGTTCGATCTGCTCATCGTCGACAACCTCATGCCCGAGATGACCGGCCTCGAATTGATCCGTGAAGTCACCAGCACGATGCCGGTGGGCGAGCGGCCGGAGATTCTGATGATGACGGCGCACGCCACGATCGAAAGTGCGATCGAAGCGATGAAGCTCGGCGCGGTGGACTACCTGCAGAAGCCGTTCGAGATCGACGAGTTTCTGGTCGTCGTGCGCCGCGCCGTCGAGCGCGAGCGCCTTCGCACGCATCGCGATTACCTGATTACGGAGCGTGACGAACGTTTCAACAACTACGGCATCGTCGGCGGCAGCAAGGCGATTCAGGACGTGGTGCGGACGGCGAAACTGGTGGCGCAGTCGCGCAGCACCGTGCTGCTGACCGGCGAAACCGGCACGGGCAAGGAACTGGTGGCGCGGGCGATCCACGACTGGAGCGGCCAGCGCGAGATGCCGCTCGTCAAGGTGAACTGCGCGGCGCTGCCCGAGTCGTTGATCGAGTCGGAGCTGTTCGGTCACGTGCGCGGCGCCTTCACCGGCGCCGTCGCGAACAAGAAGGGGCGGTTCGCCCTCGCCGATGGCGGCACGCTGTTTCTGGACGAAGTGGGCACGGTGTCGCTGACGGCGCAGGCCAAGCTGCTGCGCGTGCTGCAGGAGCGCGAGTTCGAGCCGGTGGGCTCGGAGCGCACGGTGAAGGTGGACGTGCGCGTGATTGCCGCCACCAATCGTGACCTGCGCCACATGGCCGGCGACGGACAGTTTCTCGAAGACCTGTACTACCGGCTCAACGTCATTCCGATTTCCGTGCCGCCGCTTCGCGAGCGGCGTGAGGACATTCCGCTGCTGGTGGACCACTTCGTCGCGCGGCACGCCACGCGCGCCGGCAAGCACATCGAGGGCATTTCGGCCGAGGCCATGACGCAGCTGACGCAGGCGTCGTGGCCGGGCAACGTGCGCGAGCTCGAGAACGCGATCGAGCGCGCGGTGGTGTTGTCCACGTCACCGATCATCCAGGCGAGAGACATCACGTTTGCACCCGGCCTGGCGACGGCGCAAGCCGGCCTGCCGTCCGGCAATTTGAAGACGAATCTGGACTGGGTCGAACGCGAAACCGTGCGTCGCGCGCTCGGAGCCTCGCGCGGCGTCAAGAAGGACGCGGCCGAAGCGATGGGTATCAGTCAGCGCGCGCTCAGCTACTACCTGGCGAAACACCGGCTCGACTCGGCGGGCTGACCCGAGGACGACGAATCCGATCTCCACCGCACATCGTCCGCGCGCCGCGCATCCTGCGCGTCCCGCAACGCCTGCTCGAATCGGCGCATGATGTCCAGCCGGTGACTGTTGCCGTGCAGCTTCAGCTGTGTCGGCGTCAGCTTCACCTGATCCGGCGATCGCCAGCGCCGCACTTTTCTGCGCAGGTACCGCCCGTAGGCCACGCGGCACACGGCTTCGATCGCGCCCGAGGGAACGGCGAGCGTTGATTCGAGCGCGCGTTTGATCCGGGCGGCCCAGGGCGAGGGCATGAACGGCCATGCGCGCTTCTCGCGTGGATCGAAGTTGGGATACGTGCGCCGCACGAACGGGTTGGCCTCGAGGAACTCGCGGTACGCGTCGACGCCCGCCACGGGCCGCAGATGGATGATCTGGTTCGCCGAGAACTCGTCCTGCGGCTCGATGGCCAGGTCCGAGCCGGCGATCACGAAGTTCGCGCACACGGTGGCGCGGCAGCCCATCAGCTTGGCCAGCACCACGATCGCAGCCGTGACGCTCCACACGCGCGGCCCCTTGGTGATCACGAAGAGATCGAGATCGGCGCCGCGCGTAGCGTTCAGATGCGCGAGGCTTCCCGAGACGGCCGTCAGGCGCACGAACGGCATGGCGCACAGCACGTTGAGGAATCGGCGGTGCGCGGTGATCAGATCTCGGCTCTGCGCTTCGCGCTTCGCGCGCTCGGCGATCCACTCTGCGCGGCCGGCCGGCACGAAGAACCCGGCGCGATAGTCGAGGCGGTCCCGCAAGAAACGGCTCGAGCGGTAGAGCGCCATCAGTTCGATCTCGCTGAGCGTGCAGCCCACCAGCGTGCGGCGCGCCTCGGCGGGCGTGAGCGGGTACTGAAACAGCGACGCGTAGGTCACGGCCCGGAGCACGGCCGTCTCCGCCATGGACGGCGACAGCGCCGGCGGCGCCTTACGCGCCGCGAAACGGCTTACCGGCCTCGTAACGGTGCGACGAAGACTCTGCACGGGAACGCTCACGACACGCAGCGCTAATGCAGGTCGCGTGCCCACTGGCACAACTCTTGGATTGCCTGCTCGCGGGAATGACGCGCCGGCAGATCGAAATCGAGAGCGGGATCGGCGCGGATGTCGCGCTCTTCGGCCTGGTGGCGCTGGTGATCGTGATGCCGTTCGAGCCGCTGCGGCCGGTGTTGTCGCTGCCGTGGCAGCAGCTGACGTCGGTTGAACTGACGCTGCTGACTGCGGCGCTCGCGTGGGCCGGCGCCCTGGCGTGGTCGCGCGCGTGGCCGCGGTGGCGCTCGCCGCTCACGGCGCCGTGGCTGGCCGTGCTGAGCGGCGTCTTCGCGGCGGCCGTCTTCGCGCCGGCGCACCGCGCCGCGGCGCTCAAAGTGGTGGCGCGGCTGGCCGCCGGCTTCGTGATCTACCTGATGGCGGTCAACGCCGTGACCGGACGCCGGCGGATGAGCCTGCTCATCGCGGCGGCGGTGGCCACGGGCGCCCTCGTCGCGGCGATCGCGGTGCTCGAGTACCTCGGCGTGCCGCCGATTCTCAGCTGGCTCAACCAGTATCGCGACGGCGTGCGCGTGGTCGGCGGCCAGGTGCGATCCGGGGCCACGCTGCAGTACCCCACGATCGCGGCGATGTATTTCGAAATCATCTTCGCGCTCGGCACCGGCCTGCTGCTCGCGGTGTGGGACGACCGGTTTCACGGACCGCACTGGCGGGCGCGCGTGGCCGTGCTCGTGGCGGTGCTCGTGCTGATCGCGGAAGGCGTGACGCTGACGTTTACGCGCGCGGGCATGATCGGCATGATGGCGAGCCTGGCCGCCATCGCGTGTTGGCGTTACGCGCGCGGCGGCCTCGACGCCGGCGTGTGGCTGACGGCCGTGCTCGCGGCGGTCGTGCTGGTGCTTCCGCTGGCGTCGTGGTCGCAGGAAGCCGTGCGCCTCCGGCTCTCGAGCGAGGGTCGTCAGGGCTGGTACCGCGCCGAGTTCAACGCGGCGCCCTCGATCACGCTGGCGGCGGGCGCGGACACGTTCATCGATCTCATTGTGACCAACACCGGGCGCGTGACCTGGCGCGCCGACTCGCGGCGGCCGTTCCGGGCCTCGTACCACTGGCTCGATGTCGACACCAACCGCGTGATCCAGTACGACGGCGCGCGCACGGCGCTCCCCGCCGATGTGCCGCCCGGCGCGAGCGCCGCACTGGCCATGCGGGTCCGCGCGCCCGGAATACCGGGCCGCTATCGGCTGGCCTGGGACATGGTGCAAGAGGATCGTCTGTGGTTCAGCACCGAGAGCGGCGCGCGGCTCGAGTGGACCACGGTGGATGTCGCCGCCGGCGCAACCCCGGCGCGGCCGCTGTCAGCCGGCCTCGGGCCCCGCGTGATTCCACCGCAGGCCGTCGTCCTCGGCCGCCTCGCCTTGTGGCGCGCGGCGCTGGAAATGTTTGCCGCTCATCCGTTGCTTGGCGTCGGGCCCGACAACTTCCGGCTGACCTACGGTCCGTACGCGGGCCTGGCCAACGCCGACCCGCGCGTGCACAGCAACAGCATGTACCTCGAGTGGCTCACCGGCGCCGGCGTGGTGGGCGCCGGCATGTTCGGGTGGATGGTGTGGCGCGCGCGGCGAATCGTGCGCGTCACGCGGCAATGGCTGCCGCGACGCACCGCGTCGCTCTATGCCGGCGTGGCCGCCGCCGGAGTGGCGGTGCTGGTTCACGGCGCGCTCGATTCCTTCCTGACATTTACTCCGACGTACGTCGCGATCGCCCTGACGCTGGGCCTGGCCGCGGCGCCGTCCACGTGGACGGAGGTGCTCAATGCGCATCGCGTTTGACGGCACCACGCTGCAGCCACGACGGACAGGCGTCGGGTACTACACCGAGCATCTCCTCGTGCATATGGCGGGGATCACGAACGGCGGTTCGGAGGGTTCGGAAGGTTCGGGAGGTTCGTGGGGTTCCGGTGGCCACGACCAACTGACCGTGATTTCGAATCGCACACCGGTGACGTCGCAGCCGCTGCCGCCGCACGTGGACGTAATGTCCGCGGGGCGCCCGATGGTGCGCATCGCGTGGATGCAGGCCGCGGCGCCCGGGGTGCTGCGTCACATCGGCGCCGACGTGGCCCACTTCACCAACGGGATGATTCCGCTCGCCACGCGCGTGCCGACCGTGGTGACGATCCACGACGTGAGCCTCACGCTCTATCCGGCATGC